>CAUUBG010000049.1:0-4904 GCA_963543345.1 uncultured Acholeplasmataceae bacterium
GCTATATTGATTTCTCTTTCTAGTTCCATTCCAAGTTTTCGCATCTTTTTTCACCTATTTATCTAGTATATATTTAACATTTGAACATTAAATTACTTAAAACTGCTCATTGATTTATGGATTATTTAATAGTGTAATTAAACTTATATAAATGTGTTTAATTTTAAAAAGTTTACGTTTTTCCTTCAAGGATAAGCGCAAAAACATAAGTTTGAATGCTATAATTTTTATGTTATGGCGAAAGATGCGAAAAACGTAAAAATTTCTGATGCAACTGTTCAAAACTGGAAAAGATTGGATAAAAATCTAGAAGAATCTTGCTTTTTTAAAAGAGCAAATAAGACTGAGTCTAAGAAAAAAATAATACCCAAAGAGTATATGAACCTGGGTGCTGAAATTGATTTAATAATAGATGAAATTGATTTTGACAGAGCAACTGAAACAACCATAAACTCGTTAATTTTAAAGTATCTTCTTGACTTAAAACTTATATACAAAACCGATAGAGGTTTTACTTCTCAAAATAAATATATCGCAGATTTTATCATTACAATTGGCAACGATTACTATCAAATTAACTTTGATTTTACCGTTTATGTTAATGTTGATTTACTTGGATATATCTACCAGCTACTAAAATTTGAAGGCGACAAAAATATTGCAGGTTCTTACTATACTCCTGCAAATATCGTACATAAAATGATAAATGGGCTAGACCTTAAAGATAAAAAAATCTGCGATCCTTGTTGCGGAAGTGGTGGGTTTTTAAACGAAATTGCAAAAACTAAGTTAGTAAAACCCGAAAATATTTATGGCTACGACATAGACAAAATTGCTGTCAAAATTATGAAGTGTAATCTTTTTGTGATTTTTAAAGATGAAGTATTTGAACCAAATATTTTTTGCGCAGATTTTTTAAAAATGTCGGACAACCCACATTTTAATTTAATTATCACAAATCCACCGTGGGGTGCCTATATTGAAAATCACGTAAAAGATTTTAAAGAAATTCATTCAAAAGAGTCTTTTTCTTATTTCATTTACCAATCAATTCAAAAAACTAATAAAAAAGACGGTAGATTGTGCTTTCTTTTACCTGAGTCTTTTTTAAATGTCCGAACACACAGAGACATTAGAAAATACATTGTTGAAAATACAACGATTTGCAAAATTGAATATTTTAAAAAGCCATTTAACAATGTGCTAACAGATGCGATTTCAATAGATTTAGCATTCACTTCAAAAAACAAGATTGCGATCGTAGAAAAATCAAGCGAACATAAAATCAACCACGATAGATTTGAAAAAGATAAAGACTATATTTTTTCTTTATATGACGACGAAAAAAACTTAATATTAAAAGAAATTGAAAACAGAGACTGCTTTAGGTTAACTGATTCTAAATTTGCACTCGGCATAGTGACTGGCAACAACAAAGAACTAGTTTTGGATAGCAAAACTAAAGAATCAATGCCAATTTACACAGGCAAAGAGATAAAGAAATATATCGCCGATAAACCAAAAAAATTTATAGTTTACAATAAAGAAAAATTCCAACAAGTTGCAAGTGATGAGTTTTATTTTGCTAAAGAAAAACTAATTTATAAGTTTATCTCTAACAGAAAACTGATTTTTTCTTATGACAACAAAAAAACTTTGGTCTTGAACTCTGCAAACATTTTAATTCCTATAAACACACCAGTTAACATCAAAGCACTATGTGTGCTACTTAATTCAAATGTATTAAACTTCTATTTTCGCCATAAAATAAACCAAATCAAAACTTTAAAATATGACTTGCAAAACTTACCTATTCCAACTATTGACGCCAAAACAGAACAACTTTTTACAGATTTTATAGATGGTAAAGTTAATGATGAGTTAAAAATACAGTCTGTTATTTACAAACTCTACGGTTTTTCAGATGAACAAATTAAAATAATTGAAAAGGATTTGAAAAATGGAAAGGCTTAAAGAAATCTTAAATCAGTTAAGACTAAAGTCTAAAAACAAAAGTTTAAACGACAGTGAACTTGAAAGTATTTTTAGTATTTATCCGTTTAATAAATTTGAGTATATAATTTGTGGGCTTTTGGCAGACAAAATTATTGAGTTTGCCGATTACTTAAAGATACGAAACGGCTATATTTCTAGAAATAAGTTTCTGCATCTTTTTGAAATCACTTCACCAAGGGGATTCTGCGAAATGTGGGCACAAACTCACTTAAACGAGTTAGTTCAAGAGTTTGAAAGGCCTAGTAAGAAAACAGATGCAAATTACCACGGAGAATATGACTTTTTCCTACCTTTGCAAATCGGAGATGGTATAAAAGTAGAAGTGAAGGCTTCGCGAGCAGTTGACTCGAAATCAGATGAACAACTTACCATAAAAGCCTTAGCAACAGACAGCAGAAAAACTTTTAATATGAACTTTCAACAACTAAAACCTGAATGCACAGATGTTTTTATCTGGATTGGTGTTTGGCGAGACAAAATTAAATATTGGGTTCTTTCTTCAAGTGATGTGAAAAACAATAAATACTATTCTAAAAATCAACATAGTAAGGGTTTAAAAGAAATTGAAGAAGGGCAACTTTGGATAAACGAAAAAAATATACACGAGTTTGATGAGTTTTTGACTTCACCTGCTGACATTAAAATTATGACAGTCCTAAAGGCAAATAAAAATATATAGGCAATTTAGTTTTACTATTGCTTTAACTTACTCACCAAACTAATATCTTTATTTGTGGTTTTTTATTACAATAAAGATTAGTTTAGTTATTAACTAACTAAACTCCCGTTTTTTTATGACACTTTAAAAAAAATTCCCAGTCACTTACACTATATAAAATCTATAAAATTGTAGCTAAGCTTAAAAAACACAAATTCAGACCTAAATTTTACTGAATTTGTGTTTTTTGTTTTCTAATAAATAATTGTTTTTGTGTTCTTTTGAATAAACGACATTATGTTTTTTAATCGGACAGTTTGACTTAAAATGATTAAATTGTCTTTTATTGTCGGACAGTTTGGTTATTTTAAGTCAAACTGTCTTCTTATGTGAGACAAAAAATTTGTTTCCTTTCATTTATCGACTAAAATGTGTATGCATAACAGAGGAGTATTAAATGATCAATAGAGAAAAATATTTAGCATCTGTTAAAGACTTTTATGAAAGTGATTTGGTTAAAATAATAACAGGTGTACGAAGATGCGGTAAATCGGTAATACTTGAAACTATAATCTCTGAAATTAAGCAGAAAACAGATAACTAACGAATTATAGTATTGTTTTTGTTTTAAAATTATCCTCTTCGGTTGTGCACCTCTGAGCCTAAAAAATATGCTCTTTTATTTTACAACTATATAGATTTACCTCAAATTTTATTACCAACATGATTAAGTTTATTACCAACCTATTTTCTTAAATGTAGACCTTTTTAGCTGCGAGTCATATTACTTTAGCAATAAATGTATTAGTTTGTAATATAGCCTAACAAGGCTATATTAGTGCATACTCATTATTTAAAATAAATCAAGTTTATTGTTATTTATTACCAACTTTATTACCAACATGATTAAGTTTATTACTAACATTTTCAGCAAATTTATCTTACTATTTTAATAAAAAAACAACTATATAAAACAACCTGACTGTGGTGTAAATTGTATTTAAATAATTAAAAAGAGATGTCGTCATCTCTTTTTAATTTCTAATTTAATTTTAAATCAAAACCTTCCAATAGCCGTTTTTGTTTGCCCCTTCTCTTTGGATAATATTGTATGATTTTAGAAGTTTAAGGATTCTGTCAACAGCAGTATCACTTATTTCACAGGTTTTGGCAAGTTCAGCAATTGTGATTTTAGGATTATTTCTAATTTCAGCAAGAACCTTGATTTGTGATAAGTTTAATTTGATTTCCTCATCATTATTTTCTTCTTTGCTTACAAAATCATTAACTTTGTTGTAGGGTATAGTCACTAAAATAGAATTATTTGCTATCTTTATGGTGTTTTTGCCATAGGTGTTTGTAATTAAAGGGATGCCTCTGCCGGTTTTTTCACTAATTTTCAGTTGCAAAAAAATTTCAGAAAGTTTATCATTAACTGGTATTGAATGGCCGTTATAAAAACCTTCTAAGGTTTGCAGAGTAGGAAGCTCACCACGCGAAAGAATTTCTATTCTATCTGAAAACGCAGTAAACATAGGTTCATTTAAATTGACCCATTTGTTGTGAAGAAAAGCATTAACAACAGCCTCTCTGAATGCATTTTCATTAAATAGCATCACTTCTTTTCGCTCCATTAGGCGATTTTCTTCATAGGCCTGTGGAATGTTTAAAATATTTCCGAAGTCCAGGACTTCTTTTAGCGAAACTAAAAGACATTTATAACCAAACTCTCTAACAGAGTGCAAGAGGCTTGCTTTGTTTTTCCCAGCAACAACTGCAAACCTAATAGGAATATGTGAGTTGTCAGAAAGCAATTGGGCTAAGATATTGAATTTATTGTCTTTAGTCAATAGTCCTAAGTTTTCTTTAAAGTTGTGCTCACTTAGTTTAATTCCTTTAAAACTATAAAAAGCAAATAATTGCTCAAAAGTTAAATCTTGGTATTCAGATTCTTTTGTACAAATTGTTGGTAGTCCGAAAGTTAGAACTGAAAATAGATTTGCTTCGCGTTCAGGATATTTTTTAATATTTTCTTTACTAGAACCAATTCTGATATATCTTTCGCCAGCATATGATGTTGGAATAATTTTAGCAGCAGGTATAACTAAAACCACTAGTCTTTTTTTGTTAATTTGAATTTCATGAAAACTAAAAAAAATACTTGGAGCACGTTTGCGCGCCAAAATATGTTTAATCGGTTCTTGTTTAAGTTCGGCGTTAAAGTTTATGT
>CAUUBG010000050.1:0-4843 GCA_963543345.1 uncultured Acholeplasmataceae bacterium
GATTTGTTTTTCTTAATTTTTTTCATTGTTTTAAAAAGACTTCTTGTCAAAATTTCGGTGCGCGATACGCTAAAAAAATAAAAAAACTCCGCGAGCGGAGTTTTTCAAAGAAAGGAGCAAAAATGGAGCAGGTGATGGGAATCGAACCCACATAGCCAGCTTGGAAGGCTGGAGTTTTACCACTAAACTACACCTACAAGTGGTCGGGAAGACAGGATTTGAACCTGCGACATCTTGGTCCCAAACCAAGCGCTCTACCAAGCTGAGCCACTTCCCGATTAGATGGCGTACCCAAGAAGATTCGAACTCCCAACCTTTTGATCCGTAGTCAAATGCTCTATCCAGTTGAGCTATGGGTACAGGCAAGAATTTATTAGGTAACCACTTAATAAAATCTACCAAATAAGTATAACACTTTCAAAAATAATTTTCAATTTAGAGCCGTTAAAAGTCAAAAATTAAAACTGGTTGGTTTTTTTCCTTAAACTCAGCCTCACTTTGCTCGCCAATTTGGTGGCCGTTTTTAGAATGAGTGTTGATTTTTTTGGGTACAACAAAGATAAAAATACCTTCTGCTTCTGCACATTTTTCTTGCTTTTCGTTAAAAATTACAGACTTTGCTGAAAAATATTTTTCGTTTATTTTCAAAACTTTAGCTAGAGCAATGTAATTAAAATTTGTAAAAATTGGTTTTATAAATTTAACTTTTAAACTGCCGGTCATTGCGAGTTTTTGAGGAAAATAAGGAATGTATGCGCGACATGCCAGTTCATCTAAAACCGCAGATATTGCGCCACCGTGGGTAATTCCGCTGTAACTTTGGTGAAATTCAGTTGGTGAAAAACTAGAGTAAAGTGTTTTGTTGCTAAGTTCATATATCTTTAAGTTTAGGTCAGTTGGTCTACTTCCGCACACCAGGCAATGATTAGCATTGGCGAGTTTTTTAAGCAAAGTTTCTTGCATCTTTACCCCTTTTGATTTGAATCGCTTTAAAAAAATCGCTTAAGCGAACTTAAGCGATTTTTAAAATCTTTTTTACCCGTACCCGCTTAGGGACTCGAACCCTAGACCCTCTGATTAAGAGTCAGATGCTCTAACCAAACTGAGCTAAGCGGGCAGTAAGTTAATTATATTTTAATTATTTTAAATATGCAAACTATTTAAAATCGCTTATAAAAGTTTTTGAAACAGCGCAACCGAATCTAGTTGTTCCCAAGGAAAGTCAGGATTACCGAAATGACCAGAAATGGCGGTTTTTGAGTAAAGTGGTTGTTTTAAGTTTAATTTTTGAATAATACCTTTTGGCGAAAGGTCAAAGTTAGCCTTAATAAACTCAAACAATTTTTGTTCAAGTGCTTTGTTAGTGCCATCGTCTAAAGTAACAAATAAAGAAGTTGGCTGAGCTACTCCGATACAGTAAGAAATTTCAATAGTAGCTCTGCGTGCCAGTCCTGCGGCTACTATGTTTTTAGCTAAGTATCTGGCCATATAAGAAGCCGAGCGGTCTACTTTTGAAGGGTCTTTGCCGCTAAACGCACCACCTCCGTGTGGGGCAGTTCCGCCGTAGGTGTCTACAATAATCTTGCGGCCGGTTAAACCTGAGTCTCCGTGTGGGCCACCAATTACGAATCTACCTGTTGCATTGATAAAAATTTGGGTGTTTTTAGTTATTAAGTTTGTAGGAATAATTGCCTTGATGACGTTTTCATTGATTTGTTTTTTTAACTCGCTTAAGTCAACTTCTGGCTCGTGTTGTGCAGAAACTACAATGGCGGTAATTTCTTTAAGTTCGCCCATGTCTGAAAACTTAGCGGTAACTTGGGTTTTACCGTCTGGTCTAAGTCCTTTAACTATACCTTGTTTTCGAACTTCGGTAAGTCGACGAGATAGTTTATGAGCGTAGTATATACAAGGAGGCAAATACTCAGGTGTTGAGTCTTCGGCGTAGCCAAACATGATACCTTGGTCGCCCGCGCCTTGGTCTTCTTTGTCAACTCCAAGCGCAATATCTGGAGACTGTGTTTTGATTTTAACTAAGTACTCAATTTCATTTACCGAAAACAAAAGCGCAGGGTCTGTGTAGCCAATTTCTTTAATTGCTGCTTTTGCAAGTAAAGCGTAGTCAAATTGATACTTGGTTGTAACTTCGCCAAAAATTAAGCAAAAGTTTGTAGTTAAAGCAACTTCAACCGCGCATCTGGCGTTTGGGTCTTTTTTAAGTACAGAGTCTAAGATGTAGTCCGCGATTTTGTCCGCGATTTTGTCAGGATGTCCTTCACAAACAGACTCAGAGGTAAAGTAATAACTCATTTTTTAAAATCTCCTTCTGAAGTGTTTTTGTGTATTTTTTAATTTTTTCTACTCGTTGTAAAGAGTTTCAAATTGTTGGTGGAAATCAATAAAGCGAGTAAAAATATCTTCTGGAATAAAGAAACGAAAAGTTTCTTTAAAACGCGCGATCGTTTCACTGTGAGAATAGGCAACTTTGTAGGCTGTAGACATTCTCATAATACAGTAAATGTCGGCGGTCAATATAATTTGTGAAATTGTGGTGTTTTGAATTTGATTTTGTTTTTCAATAAAAGTTTTAGAAATTCCAGATTCAAACGAAGTTCTAACGATTTCTGAGGCTTTTTTAGCAAGTTGAATGCGCTTAGCAATCACCGCTCCGTTTTGCACCTTTGTTGTCAGTTCACTTTGCGGTAGGCTTTTTAAAATTTCGTGGTCAAGCAAAGTAGCAAAATTACTGTGGTTATCTAAATACTGACAATAAGTAACAAGTGTATTTAAGCTAGCAGTAGATAGTCCCATTAGTTCACCCAGGCGATTGGCAATTTTAGTTAAAAACTCAAGGTAAGAAGTGTCGGTTAAGGCTGAGTTTAAAACTACGCCAAACAAGTCAGAGGTCAGCGAGATAAACTCGTTTTGCAGACGAGCGCGTTGCACTTTTTCATGAATTCGGTCGTGTTGAATGGTTTCAGAGATAATAGTTAAGGCCCTTAAAACAAGTGAGTACAAAATGAAGACGAGCGACCTTAAAAGAACGTCCACAAGTGAGTTTATAAGGTCTTTGTAATTCGCAAATGAAAACGCATAGAAGCGGTTTGTTACAAATATATGCATAATGGTCAAAATACCAAACAGAAACCCTGCGCTGTAAGAAAACGCTTTTCTGTCTTGATACAGACAAATTATCGTCAAAACTACATAAAAAAGAGAATACGAGAAAGTCTCTAAAACAACAAATGCCAACGATTTATTGAAGTAAAGACCGTTTCTAAAAAACAGAGGACTGATATTGACTTTCAAATAAAACAGCGACACCGCGATAAACAGGTAAGAAATAATAAAGTACTGCGCAATTTTTTGCTTATGGATAGCAACATCTCTGTTTTGGTTTGACTCGCTTTTCGAAGGCTGAATCATTCTTTTTAACAAAAAGTTAAACACAAACAAGAAAGGAAACGTAGCCACAGTTATCGCCCAGTTGACAATTGTGCGGTTTTGCACAACTTTAGGGTCTAGACCTTCTAGTCCTATCTTGCTCACGGAAATTATTAACATCAACAAAAATAAAAATAAGTTAAATAGAAAAATAATGTTCTTAATTACAGTGTTTCGTCTAGTTAAAACATTTAAGTCATCTGTAATAACAACATTATTTTCAAAACCAAATAGTTTAGAGAAACTACTGGAAATTAAATTTTTAAATTTTTTGGGTTGTACCAAGTTGAAAATAAAGACAAAAACAGTTTTGGTAAACTATTTTTGTTGAGCAAGTACAGAGTTTTCAGTTAAGATTTGCGCAACACGAACGGCAGCAGTAGCGGCAATTGCACCCACGATGTCATCAAGGAAAGTGTGGCAAACTCCGTCTTTTTTACCGTCTTCGTTTAAACGGTTAACAAGTCCGTGTTTATTTACGTCAATGTCACCAAAGTTAGTTTTTCCAATGGTTCCATACATTCCAGAAAGGTCAAGCGCAAAAGTCTCGTCAATTCCAAAAAGTCCAAGGTCTTGTTCAATGATATCTTGAATTGGGCCTTCTAGCAATTTCTTTTCAGCGGCGATGTCAATCGCAATTCCTAGTTGCACAAAGTGAAACACGTCTCTTAGTGAAAGAATTTTTTCAACAGATTCAGTGCATAGTTCAAATGGAATGTCTTTGATGTATTTAGATTGTTGTAGATAAGCGATTTCAGCGATATCTTTAACAGATACTCCTCTTTTGGCAAGAGCAGCGATATTTAGTTTAAGCATTTCTGGCCTACTAAAAATAATTTGCGGTTTTTTATTCATATTTCCCCCTACATATACTTTTTAATTATAGCACCGATAAACTGGTTTTAGGGTTTAAAATGATATAATTAGTTCAGAAAAAGGAAGATTTATGCAGTTTACAAAGAAAAGAAAATTAGTTTACGATATTTTAAAAGAACTTGCCAAACCTGCTTCAGTTGAGCAAATTTATGCTAAACTTTTAGAGTTTGATATCAATATTTCAACCATTTATCGTGCTCTTGATTTTCTTACTCAAAACAAGTTAGTTGAACATATTATGCTTGAAAAAACTGCATATTTTTTTGTCAAAAAAGATAAACACTCACACTACATGATTTGCGAAAAATGCCAAAACATGCTAGAAATTGACTGCAAGGTTTTAAACTTGATCAAAGACGCGATAGAACTACAAAACTTTACTCCGAAAAGTCATGAACTGACAGTTTATGGATATTGCTCCGAGTGTAGTTTAAAAATCAATCAGTAAGTTGTTTTAAAAAACTTAAAATGCTGTATTCCAGAACACCAGCAATATAAAAACAGGAAATGAATAAACGCAAAA
>CAUUBG010000051.1:0-4728 GCA_963543345.1 uncultured Acholeplasmataceae bacterium
GCATTTTTTGGCGAACTATATCTTTGGCGCGTTCAACTCCTGGTTTCAGAATTTTACGAGGGTCGTAGCCCTTTCCAACTTGGTCAAGTCCTGCTTGAAAGTATTCGTGCAACCCATCTCTAAAGGCTTGTTGCAGTTCAGTGTTGACGTTGATTTTAGCAATTCCCAGTTTAATGGCTTTTTTAACTTGATCTTCCGGAATTCCAGTTCCACCGTGTAAGACTAAAGGAAAGTTCGCGGTTTCTTTTGAAAGCAGTTCGATTTGCGCAAAAGAAAGTCCTTTCCAGTTAAGAGGATATGGTCCGTGGATGTTACCCACACCTGCGGCTAAAAAGTCAATGCCAAGTTCTTGCATCGCTTTGGCTTCTTTAGGGTCAGCAAGTTCTCCGTTGCCAACTACTCCGTCTTCTTCGCCGCCAATAGTTCCAACTTCTGCTTCAAAAGAAATATTTTTGGCTTTAGCTAGTTGTATCAGTTCTTTAGTTTTTGCGTAGTTTTCTTGAAAGGCAAAATGAGAACCATCAAACATTACAGAAGTAAAGCCAGCGGCAATCGCTTTTTTGGTGCCTTCGTAAGTTCCGTGGTCAAGGTGCAGGGCAACAGGCACGGTAATTTGAAGGTCATCGTGCAAAGCATATACCATTTGTGCAACTGTCTTAAAGCCACCCATGTAGCGAATAGCGCCTTCTGAAACTCCAATAATTACTGGGCTTCTTAGTTCTTCTGCAACTTCTAAAACTAAACGAGTCCATTCTAAATTATTAATATTGATATGAGCAACAGCGTAGCCACCTTGGCGTGCTTTGTGTACCATATCGTGTGCGTTTACTAACATATATAAGTTAAATACTCCTTAAATCAAGATTTATTTTTTAGTTTAAATTGATTTGTTATTTATTAACTTGGCGGTCAATGATGTCTTTAAGTACTTTGTGTGATTTTTGAATGGCTTTAGTTTCGCGTTCGTCAAGTTCAAGTTGTAGAACTTCGCGAATTCCGGATGCGTTAATCACACAAGGAGTTCCAAGATATACATCTTTTAGACCGTATTCTCCGTCTAAGTATGCAGAAACTGAAAGAACAGCGTTTTCGTTTGAAAGAATAGCTTTACAAATTCTGGTCATCGCAGTGCCAATTCCGTAGTAAGTTGCGCCTTTACGATTAATTATTTCATAGGCTTTGTGGCGCACGCAGTCTTCGATTTCCATTAGTTTATCGCAGTTAACTCCACATCTTTTTCCAAGGTATTTGTTTAGTTTAAGTCCAGCAACTGAAGCAGCTGAGAATGCTGCAAACTCAGAGTCACCGTGTTCGCCCATTACGTATGCGTGTACATTTCTTGGGTCAACTTCTAAATATTCAGATAAAGCATAGCGTAGACGTGCTGAGTCTAAAACTGTACCTGAACCGATTACTCGTTCTTTTGGGAAACCTGAGAACTTCTTAACAGCGTAGGCCATGATGTCTACAGGGTTTGAAACTACTAAGAAAATACCGTTGAAACCACTTTTCATGATTTCTTTGACAATACTTTCCATAATTTTTAGGTTAATGTCAATTAACTCAAGGCGAGTTTGACCTGGTTTTTGAGCAGCGCCTGCTGTAATTACCACGATTTCGGCGTCGTGGCAGTCTTTATAGTCAGCTGCATAAACTTTGACGTTTGGACCGTGTACTAACACGTCTTGCAAGTCAAGTGCATCTCCTTCTGTTCTGGCTTTGTTGATATCGACAATCCCGATTTCTGTGCCTACTCCTAAAATTGTTGAGGCAAATGCGAAAGACGAACCTACTTGACCGTCTCCAACTAAGATAATTTTATTTTTTTTAATCATTTCTTGCTCCTTAATTATCTTTTTAATTATAATATAAATAAAGAGTTTTTTCTATCGTTTTCTGCAGATTTTAGAAGCATAATCACCTGTTTTTAAGGTGTTTTTATTCAAATTTAGAAACTCTTTAAATAATTTTTAAATAACTTAGATATCGGCCCAAAATTACGGAGTCGTGGTATAATTTAATAGTTAAACGAGGTACACAAATGCTTTGGAGTGATTGGCTAGTTTTTATATTATCTATTTTAATGGTTGCAAATGTATTACTGCAACAATCTAAAGATGATTTGCAAGATGCTTTTTCTGGTGATAAATCAGAATTATTTAAAAATAAAAAAGCACGAGGACTTGAGGCTGTTTTAAACATTACAATGGCTGTATTTTCTACTTTATTTGTAATATTTATCATCGTTAGTCGTGTACTAATTACAAAAGGTTTCTAAGTAAACCTTTTTTTATTTTTTAAAATGCACCGTTTTTTTACCAAAAACTGGGAGTTTGATCCTGAAATTAAGCACCAAATTAAAAATGTGTTGAGACTACGCGAAGGTACGCAAATTGAGGTTTGTGCAAATAACTTCTGTTTTTTAGGTGTGATTTCTTACAACGCAAAAGAACCTGTTTTTATCAAACAAAAACAGCTAACACAAACTAAAGTCTTTAAAGTAGATGTTGTCCAAGGTTTAACTATTCCAAAAAAATGTGAGTTTTCAATTAAACATTTAACTTTGTATGGCGTAAGAAAACTTATGTTTGTGCCTTTTTTGAGAAGCGAAAAAAAACTCAAACTACTCAACTTAAATAGAGCAGAAACTATTGCAAAAGAGGCTTCAGAAATTGCTAAACGTTTTGAAGTTCCAGAAATTAAAGTGCTTAGCGCTTTAACTGATATTGATTTTGCTAAATACGACTTGGTGCTATTGGCAGATGAAGAGGCTGAATTTGACAAAAAGTTTGACTTCAAAAACTTCAAAGATAAAAATATTTTGTTGATAATTGGTCCTGAAGGTGGAATTGATATAAGGGAACGCGAGTATTTTGAAAGCCTTTCAAATTGTCAAATAGTTTCGCTTGGCGAAAACATTTTAACTACAGAAAGTGCAGCAATTGGTATCCTTTGGGCTTTAAATAATTTATAATTTTTTAAGTATTTTAAGCACTTCATGTTAACTATATTTGTGTTAATATGAAGTGCTTTTTATGTTTAGAAGAAATTGAAAACGAAGTAAACTTTTTTACTTTTTTTAAGTTAAATAGAAATATTTTTTGTAAAACTTGTATGCGTTCAAACGACTTTTCTTTAGTACACGAAACTTTTCCAACAGCACAAAAATCCGTGTGTAATTTATATTATTTTGAGCACTTCAATCCAGAAATACCAGAAGAGGTATACCTGCAATTTTTTGCACCAGTTTTTAGTGAAAAAATTAAAACAGCAACACCTATTTTCTTCTTGTTAGAGTATAATATAAGTGTAGATAAGGTTTTGAAAAAAGTTTTTAAAACCAACGTCATTATTCTCAGTTTAAGAAAGGTAGGGACAAATGATGAATATTAAAGTACAAGGTAAAAACGGATTTATTCCGAGCGAAAGTATTGAAAAATACTCTGAGAAAAAACTTGAAAAAGTTTTAAAACTAATTCCAGAAGACGATGTTAAAGTAAGAGTTGTTTGCAAAGTTTACAACGATATGCAAAAAGTAGAAATTACTTTAACTCTACCAAAAATTACTATGCGTGCTGAAGTTGAACAAAAAGATATTTACGCAGCAATTGACCTAGCGGTTGATAAACTACTTCGTCAACTAACTAAACAAAAAGATAAGTTTGCTCTGCGTTTTTCTAAAAACAAAAATCGTGGTATTAAAGAAGAAAATGCAAAATTAGCAGATGCTATGGCGAAAACCAGTATTTACGGTGAAGACATTGTCAGAGTTAAATCTATTGCACTTGAACCAATTACTGTAGATGAAGCAATTTTTAAAATGGAAACTTTAGACCATTCTTTCTATATTTTTAAGAATGTAGAAAATGGAAAAGTTTGCGTAATTTACCGTCGTAACGAAGGTAATTTAGCAGTTATTGAAACTGAATAGTTAAAACTTTATTATTTTAATAAATAGCTTAAATATAAGGCTAGCGTATGTTTGCGTTGGCTTTTTATTTTATTATTGGTTTAAATTAAGGAGATTACATGACTGATTTAACTAACTCAAATAAAGAAAACGAACAAAGAACAGAACTCCACCGTAGAATTTGGGCTATCGCAGATAAAGTTCGCGGTGCAGTAGATGGTTGGGATTTTAAGCAATACATTCTAGGGATTTTATTTTACCGTTTTATTTCAGAAAACCTGACAGAGTACTTCAATAGTGCAGAAAGTAAAGATTTTGATTATGCAAAAATTACAGATGATGTGGCCTTAGAACAATTCAAACCAGGTACAGTTGAAGAAAAAGGTTTTTTTATCTTACCAAGTCAATTATTTCAAAATCTAGTTAAAATTGCTCGTAGCAACGAAAACCTAAACATAGATTTAGCAAACACATTTAAAGCAATCGAAAATAGCGCAATTGGCCATGAGTCTGAAAACGACATTAAAGGTTTATTTGAAGACATTGACACCACGAGCAACAGACTGGGCGCTACTGTTGCCGAAAGAAACAAAAGACTTACAGACATTTTAGAAGGAATTGCAGAAATTAACTTCAAAAACTTCCAAGATAATGAAATTGATGCTTTTGGCGATGCTTACGAATACTTGATTTCAAACTACGCGAGCAACGCTGGTAAATCTGGTGGCGAGTTTTTCACTCCGCAAACTGTTTCTAAACTTTTGGCTAAAATTGTGATGTTGGGGAAAACTAAGATAAACAAAGTATATGACCCAACC
>CAUUBG010000052.1:0-4523 GCA_963543345.1 uncultured Acholeplasmataceae bacterium
GTTTAGATAAACAGATGATTTTTTAAATGAAAGAATGTCGGTTCTAGATGATTTGTGAGCAACGTTTTTAAATAGTGCTCTGGTTTGTGCATACATTACGTTGTCGTTAACGTGTACTTTAACCTTGGCAAGCATTTTTTCATTTGCTTGTTTAATGTAGGCATCGTCTAGTGCTTTTTCTTCTAAGATTTTGCGAATTTTTTCCTGAACTGCTTTAGCCTCGTCAGTTTTTTGGAATTTATCGTCTTTTTTGTTGTAGATTTTTTCGTTGTCTACTTGGTCTTTATTTGAAGAAAGTAGGTAGGCAAGGAAGTTTTTGTTGTTTTTTCTTTGAATGTCTTGAGAGTAACGGCGAGCTCCGTTGTCTTTTAAGTCAAGTGAGTATATGTAGTCTCTAAGTCCTGTGTCTTCAAAATCTTTGTATTTCATTTCTTTAGTAGACTCAAGAACTTCTTTAGTTACTTTGTTAACGATTTTGCCTTCTGGGCTGATTTCAATTTTTTTGTCGTCTGGTTGAAATAGATTATAAATTTCAATAAAACGTTTTAAGATTTCTTTCTTGTCGTCGTAGTTTTTCTTGTCATCTGCATTTTTTTGATAACGGCTGTCAAGAGCAACATCGGCTTTTCCGTCTTCTGCTTTACGGCTTTCTTTGATTTCGTAAAGTGTGTAGAATTCGTTTAATTGATATTTATTTAATTGAGATGTGCCGTCGTTTTTAACTGTGCCAAAAATTTTTGGGTTGTCAGTTAAGATTTTTTTAACGTATTTGTTAGCGTCTTCGTCTAATTTTTTTTCTTGCAAGATTTTGTTAACATCAGGAATTTCATACCAAACGTTGTTAGCAGCACGTTTGATTTTAAATAAACGCATGATAGTTTCAAATTCTTTAGTGTTTAGCAG
Organism: uncultured Acholeplasmataceae bacterium; assembly: GCA_963543345.1. Taxonomy (GTDB): domain Bacteria; phylum Bacillota_I; class Bacilli_A; order Acholeplasmatales; family Acholeplasmataceae; genus CALISC01. The sequence continues at coordinate 904 of CAUUBG010000052.1, forward strand.
ATCAACTTTTAAGAAAGAGACTGTGTAGTCTTGATAACGGTAAGTTGATTTGTAGTAGTTTTTGATTTTTTTGTCAGTTACATAGTAGTCGCTTCTTTTGTTTGCAAGGTCTTTTTTAATTTGGTCTTTGGCAAATAAGTATTCAGCAACTTTTAAGTCTCTGGCTTGAAGTAGGTAGTCAGGAAGACGTTTGTCTTCGCGAATAGTTTGAGTAAGGTCTTGTGCCAGGTCAGTTACGTTAGTGTTTGGAACTTTGCCTTCAAGGACTAACTTATCTAAAAACTTAGTAGTTTTTTCAAGAATTTGTTCGTCTTTGATTTTGCTGGTTCTTAAGTATTTTTTTAAATCCTTAAGTTCGCCAACTCCAAGAATTTCTTTTAAGATAGCCTCTTTTGCGTATTCATAAATTTTGGTGTCAGAGAAGTTAACTTTCTTTAAGTATTCTTTGTAGATTTGGCGGTTGGCAAGTTCATATAAAAAAGAACCTGCGGTATATCTTAGTCTATTGTAAAGTTCGCGGTTTGTTACGTTATATTTACCTGTTTTGGCGTAAACAGTATCGGGGTTAAGTACATTTAAATTTAGCGAACGGCATGATGCTAATGTAAATGCAGATACTAGCACTAAAACAAAGGCAAAAAGTTTTTTAAATGGGTTTATAGTCATAAAATCTCCTTTAGTTTTAATTTAAAACATAACACGTATAATATAACATATAAGAGGTTTTATTCAAAATAAAAGATGCTTAATTTAAATGTATTTTCCTTAAAAAGTAGTTCTGCTGGTAACTGTGTTTTGTACCGTTTTTCTGACTTTATTTTTATGATAGACTTCGGAATTTCGGTAAAATATTTTGAAAAATGTCTAAAAGAACTAGAAATTGACGTAAATTTGGTTAAATACGTGTTTATTTCGCACGAACACTCAGACCACGCAAGCGGTTTGCACGCCCTTGTTTCTAAGTATCCGCACATCCAGATAATTACGACACCTGGCACTAAAAAAGCATTGATTGAAAAGCATAAAATTGAAGAAAATCTTTTTATCTCACATCAATATTTAATGGATTTTAAACTAGGTAAATTAAACTTTTCGCTAGTTCCTACAATCCACGACGCAGCCGAGCCTTGTGGCGTCTTTTTTTGGAGCGAAAACTCAAAATATGTCCACATCACAGACACAGGCAGTCTTCCAAGTTCAACAACTGCCAAAATTAAAGGCAGTCAGTTCTTTTTTGTAGAAGGCAACTACGACTTTAATTTACTTAAAAACTCAAAACGCCCGCTTTCTTTAAAACAAAGAATTTCATCAGACTACGGACATCTTTCAAATCAACAGGCTGCTTGCTTGATAGAAATTCTAAGACCTCGCGAAGAAAGGTGTTTCTGGTTTATTGGACACATCAGCCAAGAATGCAATTCACGCCAGGCCATTGAGTCTGCTTTGGTTGAGTGTATTTCTGATCCTACTAATTTGGACTTTAAGTTAGCTGATTCTAAGAAAATTACAAAGGTGGTGTTTTAAATGACTTTAATCGCAGTTGACAAAATCAGAGAAAACCACATCAAAGCTGGAATTGAGTTTTACTTAAAGCAACTTCCTAAAATCCAAGTTATTGAAATCAAAGTCAAAGACAAAGAAAAAGAGTCACAAGACATTTTAAAACAAATTAAACCAAGTGACTTTGTTGTGCTTCTAGATGTGCAAGGCGATTTTATGGATTCGCTTGAATATTCTAAATATTTAGAAAAACTGGAAAATGAAGCCAAAGACATAGTGTTTGTAATTGGTGGTAGTTATGGAGTTTCGGTTTTAGTTAAACAAAGAGCCAATAAATTACTTTCGTTTTCTAAAATGACTTTTCCACATGAGCTTTTTAGACTAATGTTTTTTGAGCAACTATACCGCGCGTATAGTTTAAAAAACAACAAAAAATACCATAAATAAACTATAATGTAAGTGATTTTAAGACACAAATTAAGGGAGGTTAAATGACTTTTAAAGACACATATTTGAGCACTATTTCGGCAATTAAAAGCCTAAAAGTTGCACAAATTAACCCCCAAATTGTGGTAAATGGCAAGCGTGTATTTGCTGAGTTTGAATACATTTTTGGACCATGTTCAATTGAGTCAGAGACTCAACTTGAAGAGATCGCTAAAGCCATTAAAGAAAACGGTTTTAAGTTCCTGAGAGCAGGTGCTTATAAACTTAGAACTGAGCCAAATTCTTTTCAAGGACTTGGCAAAAAAGGACTTGAAATACTTCATAAGATTAGCAAGAAATACGGACTAATTACTGTTTCGGAAATCCCTTCACTAGCGCATTTAGATGAGTTTGTTGAGTACTGCGATATCATTCAAGTTGGCATGCGAAATATGCGAAACTTTGAGCTTCTAAAAGCACTTGGCAAAGCTAATAAACCGGTTATTTTAAAGCGTGGAGACTCCTCTACTATACTTGAGTTTCTACAAGCCAGTGAGTATATTTTGAAACACGGAAATGACCAAATTATACTTTGTGAAAGAGGAATTCGCACATACGAAACTTTAACCAGAAATACACTAGATTTAACTGGTGCTTTTATCTTAAAAGACTTAGTTAAAATTCCGGTGATTATTGACCCTAGTCACAGTATCGGCTCTACTGAGTATGTTGAAAAGTTCCTTCCCTATATTGAAAAGCTTGAGTTTTCAGGCGCACTAGTAGAATGCGCAAAAGAGCCTGCAAATGCTTTATCTGACGGTTTTCAAGCATTAAAATTAACCGAAATTGCTAAGTTTAGCAAAATCAAAAATAAATAAAGAGGTGTTTAAAATGGCATATAAAACTACTGTATTTAAAAGAAACGTAACAATCGGCAGAGTTGTTGACTATATTCAAATTTGCAATAACTTAGCCTTTAATAAACGAGTGTTTGTGGTTACTGACCAAAGTGTGTTTGATTCAAGCGCACGCACTGAGTTTGCTAAAAAAATCTCTGTGAAAGTTCACTGGATTGTTTTAAAACCAGGTGAGGCTTACAAAAATATACAATCGGTCTCTGCGGTCTTGATGCATTTAGATCAAAACAACTTCACAGCTAACGATGTTTTAATTGGTTTTGGCGGTGGCGTGGTTTGTGACTTAACTTCTTTTATTGCATCAACTCTTTACAGAGGTGTTGCTCATGTTTTAGTTCCAACTTCAGTAATTGCGATGGTAGACGCTGCAATTGGTGGAAAAACTGGTATCAACTACCTAAACATTAAAAACTACCTTGGTACTGTTTATCCTGCGTATGAAACTATAATTGATCCGACTTACCTGGAAAGTCTACCTGTGCTTGAATACAAACAAGGAGTTGCAGAAGTTCTTAACATAGACTTAATAGCCGATAAAACTCTACTCAAAAAACTGATTAAAAACAACTTTACTTTAAATGAAGAGATAATTAAGCGCTCAATTTTAGCCAAAAAAGCAATTGTTGAAAAAGACGCATATTCTTTAAATCGCCGCAAAATGTTGAACTTTGGACATACTCTTGGCCACACCATTGAGTCTAGTTTAAATCTAGATATCGCACACGGCGAGGCTGTTCTTTACGGAATGCTACTTGAAACTGAGTTAATTTACGAAAA
>CAUUBG010000053.1:0-4507 GCA_963543345.1 uncultured Acholeplasmataceae bacterium
TCCGCGAAGGTGGACACACAGTTGGTGCTGGTTCTGTAACTAAAATTATTGCTTAATTTAAGTAAGTAAATTAGTTATTTAATTTAAAGGAAAAAGCATTTTAAAAAAGGCCTTTGGTTGGGTTTACCCGGCCTTGGCCTTTTTTGTCAAAAACTAATACTTAAAAAAGGAGCGCGAAAAAATATGAAGTATAAACACTCTAAATTACTTTCTGCAGGTTACTTAAAGGTTTCAGATATACACGAACTTTACTTTGAGGAACGTGGCTCTAGAACCGGAATTCCTTTGATTTTTATCCACGGTGGACCTGGTGGCGGGTTTTCAAAAAGCGCTGAGTACTTTTTTAATCCACGTAAGTTTCACTATATTTTGTTTGATCAACGCGGAGTTGGCCGCTCAAGACCTTTTTTGGAAACCAAAGACAACGATATTTTTGAAATTGTTGACGACATTGAAAAAATCCGCAAGCACTTTGGATTCGCGAAAATCTGGCTATTTGGTGGCAGTTTTGGCTCAACTATTGCGTTAACTTACGCAATAAAATACCCTGAACACACTGCAGGAATGCTGATTCGCGGCATATTTTTAGCAAGACAAGAAGACTGCGATTGGCTGTATTCAGGGGCTCAAAACTTCTATTGGCCTGAATACAAAGAGTTTATCTCAGAAATTAAAGATACAAAAAAAGTTGAAGATATCGTACCTCTGTACCTTAAAAAAATTACTTCATCAGACAAAACAGTTAGTGACAGAGCATCACTTAAATGGGCAAATTACGAACTTTCTTTAGTTTTTCCGGTCAAAAGACCAGAACTTTTGGCATCTCAAGCAACTAACTCAGAGAGACAAATTGCTTTAATGGAGGCTTTCTTTTTTGCCAATAAAACATTTGGTAAAGACGACAACTATATTCTTACAAACATCCACAAAGCCGCTCACATCCCGACTTATATAGTCCACGGCAGATACGACATGGTCTGCCCACTAAAACAGGCTTATTTAGTGCACGAGGCAATCCCTGGTTCTAAATTAACCGTGGTTGAACTTGGAGGCCACGCCTCTTCTCACAAACCCACTTTTAAAGCAATTCAAAAATATTTAAAAGAAATCATTAAAAACAACAAATAAATCAACAAACTTTTATTTTTATCTAAATTTTTAATATAATATTAACAAGTTAAACACAACTATGGAGGAATAAAATGATTAATTTAGTAGTAATTAGACACGGCCAGAGTGAATGGAATTTAGCCAATAAATTCACTGGTTGGACAAATGTTGAACTTTCTGAAAACGGAGTAAAAGAAGCCAAAGCAGCAGGTCTTTTACTAAAAGAAAAAGGCTTTAGCTTTGACCTTGCTTTCACTTCTTCTTTAAAACGTGCACAAAACACACTTGCCTATGTTTTAGAACAACTTGGCCTTTCTGACATTGAAATCAGACGTTCATACCTATTAAACGAACGCCACTACGGAGCGCTTCAAGGTCTAAACAAAGCAGAGACAGCCGCAAAATACGGAGACGAACAAGTTAGAATTTGGCGTCGTTCCGCAGAAGTGCGTCCACCTGCTTTAGATTTTAACGACCCACGCCATCCTCGTTTTGACGAGAACCTAAAAGGAATAGATCCAAAAGAATTACCTGCTTCAGAAAACTTACTAGACACAGTTGACCGCGTTGTTAAATACTGGGAAAGCGATATTAAACCAGCATTGCTTGCTGGCAAAAAAGTAATTATCGCAGCACATGGTAACTCTCTTCGCGCGCTTTACAAATACATTAACAATGTTTCAACTGAAGACATTATGAATGTTGAACTACCTACCGGTAAACCGCTTGTTTTTGAGTTTGACGATAGTCTAAACATTCAAAAAACTTACTACATTTAATATTTAATAAAACCAAAATATCAGGGTTAAGTGAAATTCTTAACTGGTGGTCCAAGCCCACGAGCAGCAGTTTAAAAACTGTTGCAGAACAGGATAGTTTCCTGTGCCAACGGTTAAAGTCCGGATGAAAGATAGGAAGGCACTTATTTTAATCTAAAATGTAAGTCATTTACATTTACTGCCTTTTTAAAAAACGCGCATACGATGTGCATTTTTTAAAAATTAGCAAACTAAAATATTTTTAACTTCCTTGAAGAACTTAAAAGGAAGTTAAATATGTTTAAAGAAAATCAAACCAACAATCAAAACAGAGAGCTTACTAAGTTTGCTATGCTTTTGGCACTTAGTATAATTTTAGGGTATTTTAAAATCCCACTTTTTCCACCACTTAAACTAGACTTTTCAGAAATAGTGATACTATATGCTATGTTTGAGTTTAAAGTCCCACTGGTAGTTTTAATGACTATTTTAAGGTCTGGAATAAGGTGGCTAATCAATCCATCGGCTACTAACTTTCCGTTTATATTTTTTGGCGAGCTTGTCGCAATTTACTGCACACTTACGTTAATTTTAGCGGTATATTTAGACTTTAAGTTAAACAAGAAAAAGCATTACTTAATATCGGTTTTAAACTATACACTAATTCCAACAGTTTTAATATTGGTAGCAAATGCTATGTTTTTTATTCCTACCTTTATTTCAGGCAAACCCGCTTACTACACACCTGCTTTAATGCCAATTGTAAAATATTTAAAAACACTCACCTCCGTTTACCTACCATTTAATTTAATTAAGTATTTTATTGTTGCAGTAGTTGGACTGAAAATTGTTGAGTTTAGAAAACAAAAGTTAGAAGTTTAAATAAAATATTACCCTTGACTATGAACCCAAAACTAAAAAGCCTTTAAGAAAACTTAAAGGCTTTTTCTCTGCATAAATTTTTATTTTAAATAAATAATTGTGACACCCATTTGTCCTTCAAACTCTCCGCCAAAGCGATGGTTTTTAATTTTTGGGTGTTTTTTAATGTAGTCATAAACTGCATTTTTAACAGCGCCAGTTCCATAGCCATGAATAATTTTGGCTTGCGTGAAATTAGCAAGAACTAGTTTATCAATTTCTTTAGCTAAGATAGTTTCAACTTCGTGTGCTCTTTTTCCGCGCAGATCAATTTCAAAATTAGCAGGACTAAAAAAAGGTTCACTGACTGTTTTTTTATTTATAGTTGTTGGTTTAATTGTATGCTTTTTAGGGCTAACTATGGACCTTAATTTTAAATCATTTTTCTTAAATTTAAGTAAGTTACCTTCAATATCTACAAAATACAAATCACCCTTTATTCGCCTAATAACGCCATCTTGAAAGATTGGCTCAACATATACTAAATCACCAATTTTAAGTTCTACATTACTGTCAAACTCGTTTTCTGGTCTTTTTATACCTTGTTTGATTTCAGAGATTTTTTTAACATTGATAGCCTTGATATCTTTAAGCTCTTTAATAAGTGCTTCAACTTCTGAGACCGAGTCTTCCCATTTCCTTCGCTCTACTTTAAGTACGCTTTCAACTCTTGTGTTAAACTCTTTTTCTTGTTTATCTTTGATCTCCATATTTTGCGTTATAAGGCTATTTAACAGTGTTTCTTTTTCTTTTAGTTCTTTAGTTAATTGTTCATTTTTTTCAATGTTCGCAGCAAGAATTGTAAGCAATTCTTCTGATTTGTTGTCTTGATTTGAAAGATACGCATCGGCGTCTTTTAATACTTTTTCATTCATTCCAAGTCTTTTTGCAATCAGTATTGCGTTTGAGTTTCCAATTGAATTAAACGACAATTTGTAGGTCGGAGAAAGTGAGTCAATATCAAAACATACCGACACTCCTGTAGTTGTTGAGTTTTCTAAATACTGAAGCATTTTAACTTTGGGATAGTGAGTGGTTAGTATCAAAGTGCAATTTTTTAAAAGCAAATGCTTAATAATAGCCAGAGCTAAAGCCTGTCCTTCTAATGGATCTGTACCAGAGCCAGGTTCGTCTAAAAGCACTAATGAATCTTGAGTTGCATCACTTATAAAACTGATTAGTCTAACCATGTGAGAAGAAAAAGTCGACAGGTTTTGTTCCAGAGATTGTTGATCACCAATGTCTACAAACACCTTACTATAATTTGGTAAAATCGCTTCTTTAGCGGGTATTAAGAAACCTACCTTTAACATAAGTGAAAACAAACCAACAGTTTTCATAGACGCTGTTTTTCCACCAGTATTTGGACCTGTAATGATAGTTAGAGGTTTGTTTGGATAAATGTAAAAGTCAATTGGCACTACTTTGTTTTCGTCAATTAGCGGGTGTCTTGCTTGAATTAGTTTAAGCGACTTGTCTTTTGAAATCACTGGAGCGCAACAATTTTGTTTAACAAAGAACTTAGCACAGGCAAAGTAATAGTCCAGTTTTAAAAGTGCGTTTTGAGCATCTATATATTTATTTAAGTCAATTAAAAGAAAATCCATAAGTTGCTTTAAGATTTTCTCTTTCTCTTTTTCTTCTTCATTTTGTAGTTCACTTAGCCTAAATCTAAACTGCTGCATTTCCGCAGGTTCTATATAAATAGACTGTCCTGA
>CAUUBG010000054.1:0-4395 GCA_963543345.1 uncultured Acholeplasmataceae bacterium
AAAAATGGCTCGGATGTGTTAAGAAAGTCAATGCCTTATTACAACAGTGGCAACCATCAGAACTGGTGGCTCGGCACACAGTATCCTAACTCTAACCCGAACGCGCGCAACATCAACTCCAACGGCAACCTGAACTGGAACAACGTGAACAACGTTTTCGGTGTAGTAGTTTGCATTAGGTAGTCTCTTGACCACTTGCCGTAGGTACTCTCTTTCATTTCTATTTTAGAGATTTTCCCACTGCGTGGCTTTCTCACATAAATCTTTTTCACACAAAAGCTTATCTTTCCCTTTTAAAAAAAATTATTTAAGATGTAGGTCTAAAGACCTACATAAAGCAAACTTAAGGAAATCCTTATCTTGCATTTACTGAAGCTTTTTAAACCTAAAAGCTTAATCCAGAGCCACAGCTAACGCTGTTAAATAAAGCAAATGAAAACTACAACACACTGCTAAACTAACTTTAGTTTAAACCTGTGTTGTGTTGCTTTAGTTGGTTTTTTTATTTAAGTTTTTTTGCCTTCAAACTATTTTAAAAAACTTAAATTACAATCAAAATAAAGGCTGTTTTTCTGAAGCAGCCTTTATTTTGTTAAAAACCTAGACAAAGAGGTGAAAAAATGGCTAAACTAACCAAAAAAGACCAAGCACTAAAACAAAAAACCCAAAACACGTTAATTTCCTTTGACGAAATATTTTCAGTTACTAATTTGCATAAAGCAACACTTGCTTGCCTTCGTGGCAAACAAGACAAAAAACCAGTTGCTGTCAGCATTTATAAAATTTCTGATTTTATAATGGAAATTCACAAGAAAGTATTGAGTGGCAAATACGAAATGCTTAACTACAAAATTTTTTATATTTATGACCCTAAGTTCAGAATGATATCTGCTCCAACTTTTGTAGACAGAGTCGTGCAAATGGCGCTTTGCACTAATTTAGTTTATCGGCTAATTGCAGATAAACTAAATCCAGCAGCTTGTGCCTGCATTATCGGAAAAGGTACAGATTACGCCAAAGACATTGTTAAAAACTACTATTTAAAACACACCCCTGAAGAACTTAAAAACAAATATTATTTAAAACTAGACATTGCTAAGTTTTACGACAATATCGCGCACAGTTTAGTTTTAAATGCCACTAAAGAAATTCTAAAAGATCATCCCGAAAGTTTTGAAATTATTAAAACAATCTTAGGTTCTTACAATAAAGAAATTCAAATCAAGCAAGAAAATGAATTTAGAGAAAAAACGAAACTGCCCAAAATTGATCCTGCCACTTTCCTTTCATACAATATCCCGCTAAGTGAAAAAGGATTACCACTTGGCAATCAAGTTTCACAACTTTTGGCAAACCTAATATTAACGCCACTTGATAACTTCATTAAGCAAACCTTGAGAGTAAAGCACTATGTTCGCTATATGGATGATTTGCTGATTTTTGGTGAAACCAAAAATAAACTAAAATCTCACCTAAAGCGATTAAATGAGTTTATTAAAACCCTACATTTAAGTTTTAATCAAAAAACCAGACTGGCACCTATGTCAAACGGAGTCTCTTATCTTGGCTACACTTATTTTATTGACAGACGAAAGTCTGACAATAGACAAATTTTTAAAATCAAACTTAGACGCTCAACTGTGTTAAGGGCACAAAAGAAAATAGCTAAAGAAATTCTGCTTTTCAAAGCAGGCAAAACAAATTATCTACATGCTTACTCAGTTTTTAACGCATATAAGTCAATCTTAAAAAAAGAACTAAACACGCACACTTCAATCAAAGGACTTTGCATACTTAAGTCAATAGTTGAAAAACTTAGGAGAAAAGAAAGCCAAGAAAAAGAACTAAAGTCCTTAAAGATATTTACCTAAATTACTCGTCGTCTCTTTCCAGCAAATGCCTAAAATAACTAAAACCTGTGTTTTCTTTACCGACAGAGTCGGCAATTTTTTCAATATCTCCAAACACAAACAACTTAGTTTTTGCTCTAGAAAAAGCAGTGTAAACTAAATTTTTATCAAGCATTCTCCCAGAATGCTTATCTGCATAAAAAACAACATACTTAAACTCAGATCCTTGTGCTTTGTGTACAGTTAAGGCGTATGCTAGTTCAAGTTCAGAAATTGTTTCTTTTGTGTACTCACAAACAAACCCGTTTTGAAATTCAACTGTAACTTTGTCTTCTACAATTTTTCTAATAATTCCGATCTCTCCGTTTAGTACCTTGGTTTCTTTATTGTTAAAAACTTGAATAACTTTGTCGCCAACATAAAAATCATAAATGACACCACTAACTAAGTTTTCTTTATTTTTGATAAAAATGCTTTGGATAAACTTATTTAGGTCAATTACTCCTCTTTCTGGATTTTTAATTGCTAGTAAAATTTGAAAATCTATATAAAAACTATTTCGTTTTTGATTGAGTTTGCTAATCAGCAAACTCAATTTAAGAAGAAAGTTTTTGTACGAAAGATAACTAACAACTACCGATTCATACCTGTAGTTTAAAGAATATCTATTACCTACCAACACACGATTAAGTAGCATAGGTAAGTCATTGTTAATTTGTCTATGGTTGTACTTAAGATAACTAGTTGGAAAAATACCTGAAGAAACGCAATCTTTAAAAAATGAACCTGGCAAAATACTGGTTAGTTGATTTGAGTCACCTACAAAAACAAAATGACAGTTTTTAGGAAAACTATTTAGTATAACCCAAACTAACGCATCTTCTAACATCGTGCTTTCATCTACTAAAACCACTTTAGTATTTTTAAACTTATCTTTGTAGTTAAAAGAAAAACTGTAGTAATTGTTTAAATCAATTACGCTACTTTTTGCACACCAACCTAGTGCTGAGTGCACTGTACTTGAATGAACTTTTAAGTCTGAGTTAAGTCTAGCACTGGCTTTGCCAGTAGGTGTCAAGACCACAACCCTTTCGCTATATTTTTCATTATTTAACATATTTGAAAAGGTTTTATAAAGCGATTTTAACATATATGACTTACCACTGCCAGCAGGTCCTGTGATAAAACTTATTTTGCGGTTCAATGCATTGTCTAAACACTTTTGAAAATCATCATTTGCACTACTTCCAACAACGCTTTGTGCAAATTCACCCATCTCTTTATTTCTTCTCTTTAACTCACTTACCAACAACTCGGTTTGACGACTATACCAAGAATGGATGAAAAACTCACCCTCTCCTTTAATCTTTAACTCTTTAACTTCTCCTGATTTCAACAACTCAACTAAATCTGTTTTGATTTGCAAAACATCTTGAAACTCAAGGTAAATCGTTTTAAGCAAATCAAAGCATACCCTAAACAACTCTCGTCTAGAGATAACAGCACTACCGTTAACTCCATTTTTAAAACAAAAATCTAGACAAGCCTTAATCCTGACTTTTGAATTACTAGGAAAACCAATAAACTGAGCAGCTTGGTCAATATCTAGAAAACTTAAATCCAAATTTAATTTCAAAAGCAAATAAGGGTTTTCTTGAAACAGTGCGTGGTTTGAATAAATCCACGCACAAATTTCTTTAATTTGCACACAAGATAAATTACTTTTCTCACTTAAGAACAACTTCAAACTTTGAACAAAAATCTTCTTTTTAGAAATTTCAAAAACCCTGCTTTTTTCTCTTTTCACATCTTCAACCGCACCACCTATCTTTTTAAAACTCTGAATAATCTGACTTTTGTTCACAAAACCAACGCCAGATACTACTGCTGTGTAATTTTCACCCGCCTGCATTTCGCCATACTTACTGTATTTCTTTGAGTTCACTAAATATTTTTCAAAAACACCGTTAAAAACACCAAAGACAAAATAAAAGTCTTTAGTCGGGTGTTTTTCTACCTTGTTAATTTTGATAATCTTTTCAATTCTTTCCAATATTTAAACCTATACTTTCTATATCTATGCCACAAATTATAAATAATATTATTTCTAAGCACCTTGCTTTCTTAACTTGTTTGCAAAAAACCAGACTAAAATAAAAAACTAATTTTAATTTATTTGCATTTTTAAACCACTTATTATATACTTTAACAAGTGTTTGGGCAGGTAGCGAAGTGGCTAAACGCGGCAGACTGTAAATCTGTTACCTCCGGTTTCGGCGGTTCGAATCCGTCCCTGCCCACCATCTTTATATATTGTTTTTAAAAAAAAATTTTTTCAAATACTTGTTGAAATATTTTTTTATTTAATATATAATTGATTAAGTGTGCCAAAAGGCAACAAATCTTTGAAAACTAAATATGAAAATGATATACACCAATTCTTTTACAAGAATAAAACTAATTAGAGTCAATTTAAACTCTTAACAATCAATGGAGAGTTTGATCCTGGCTCAGGATTAACGCTGGCGGTACGTCTAATACATGC
>CAUUBG010000055.1:0-4259 GCA_963543345.1 uncultured Acholeplasmataceae bacterium
AAATAAAAATAACACCTGTTTTTTTTAGCAATTCTTTTGCTTCAATTAGTCTTAGTTTAATGTCTGCAGACCATTTTGAGTTATTGTCACTATATGCGAATGTAGAATTTTTTGTATTGTAAGGTGGGTCAATGTAAATAAAGTCTATCTTTGATTTAAATTTTTTAAATTCAGCGCTTTGCATAATTGTTAAATTGTCGCCGATATAAATTTCGTTTTTATCCACTTTAACCCTCCTTTTAAAATTTTTTTAAACATCCGATTTATTTAAAAATAAAACTCTGACTAACATCAGAGTTTAAAATCAAATGGAGCAGACGAGGGGAATCGAACCCCCATTTCAGCCTTGGCAAGGCCGTATAATAACCGTTATATTACGTCTACGTCTCTATTCACTTAACAAAATAATTTTAGCACATCACAAAAAATTTACAAATTATTTGATTGAATAGAAATATAATTGAAAAATTTAAAGTAAACTTCCATTAAAACTACTGAATCCATTAAGGCATCGTGGGTTTTTTTACCAGGTTCTTTTTCAAAATAAGTTTTATAAGCATTGAACAGAGAGACGTCGTTTTTTAACACAAAGTAGTCCTTGTGCAGACGAGAAAGGTCAACGAAGTCAGTTTTTTTAAAGAAATTAGGAAGTTGGTGAAACTTGATGTTTGCAGTCAAACAAGGGTAGTCAAAGTTACCCCAAACCACAAACTTAGTACCAGTTTCTTTTAGTTTTTTTAGTTGAGTGTAAAAGTTTTTAAAGGTAATCGCAGTTTTTTTATATTGCTCTAAGTCAAGTGATAAAAACTCAGTAGTTTTTTTGTCAATTTCTAAACTAGATTTTACAAACTCAGTTTTTTTTGCCAATATTTTTTTACTTTGGTCTGTCAAGACATAACCAAACTGAATGATTTGCTGTGGGGATTTAATTTTTCTTAAAGGCAGCAAAGTCATTTCAAAGTCAATAAAGCAAAGTTTATCAAAACTCAACAGTGTTTGATACATTTCACTTCTGATTTTATTTAAATCGAAAATTAGTCTTTTTGGGTTAAGTGCAAATATTTTTAAAATTCCGGTTATTTGAAAAAACTTACCGTGGTCATTTTTAGAAACTACTGGCATTTCTTGAAACTCAAGTTCAACCAAGTAGCCAACTTTAATGATTTCAAGAAAATATTTTAAGTTTTTAGGTAGTCTAAAACGAAGTACTTTGTTATTTTCAAGTGCTTCGATTTCTCTTTTTATTTTAGAAATTTTTTTAACGACGATAGTTGCTAGATTCATTCTTTTAACTCCTTGATTTGTCTGATTTGATTTAGTCTTAATTTAAATGTTTTGAGTTCCTCAATGCTGGCGGACTTTAGTTTAGCAACCGAGCCAAAATGACGAATTAACGCATGTTTTTTTGCGTCTGAAATTCCGAGTAAATTATCTAACTTAGTTTTAAAAGCTGTTTTTAAGAGTTTTGCTTTATGGGTTTGATATGAGAACCTATGGACTTCTTCAGAAATTCTAATTAAAAACTTATATAAATAACTGTGCTTATCGAGTTCTTCAGAAGAGTTGTTGTAAACTAAAGCAGTAAGTTTATGGTGTTCGTTTTTCTTAAGCCCAATAACTGGGATATTTTTGTTTAAAAGGCTAATTTGTTCAATGGCTGCTTTAACTTGATTTTCAGCGCCATCTACTGCAATTAAATCGGGTAGATAAGCGATTTCTGGGTCTTGAATACGTCTTGAAATAACTTCTTTAATACCTGCAAGATCATCGTTTTTTGGTGTATTTTTTAAGTTGAATTTACGGTAAAGTGACTTTAAAAACTGTCCGTTTTTTAAAACAATACAGCCAGATACTTGTGCCTCTCCTTGAATTTGTGCGTTATCGTAAGCCTCAATAGTCTCAGGCATAAAGCCAATTTTGTCTCTAAGTTCTTCCAGTCCTTTTTCTAAAATTAAAGACTTTTCTAAATATACAGCACTGAACTTAGTCAAGATACTTTCTGCGTTTTTTTGTGCAAGTTTAGACAGGTTATGTTTATGGCCTTTTTTAGGAATTTTGGCGAGTTTACCAAATCTAGTACTTAAATCTTCTGCTTGAAAATTATCTGAAAACAACAGTTCAGCTGAATAAATTCTAGATTCATATATTTGCCCTAAATATTGTAGTGCGTAGTCTTTAGGGTCACCAACATACTCAAAAATATTTCTTTTCTGGTCAACAGTTTTACCAAACCTTTGGATCAAAATAGAAATAGCCACGTATTTTTCGTCAAAAGCAATGCCTATAATATCTCTGTTTTGCGAGTCGTGACTATTGACGGTTTGATCTACTATTGTTGCTTTAATTGCCTCAATTAGATTTTTAAAATCTAATGCCAACTCAAAGTCTGAGTTTTCTGCGCACTCTTTCATTTTTACATTCAAAGTTTTTAATATGTCTTTAGCCTTGGTTTGAAAAACATGCTTGACTGCTTTGGTGAGTTCTTTTGCCGTAAACTCTTTTTCTAAATCAGATATGCCTAAGTTATTTGCCAGCCCTGTTAAGATGTCTTGGTCAGTTTTAGAAATTTTTCCGACTCTTTTGGGAAAAATTCTGTTCAAAACCTCACAAGTTTCTCTTGCTTGAAAAGTATTTGGAAAAGGGCCAAAACCGTTGAAGTTAAATTTACGCACTCTTTTGACCAAAAGTTTGGTATAAGGTTTTTCAACTACCACAATGTATGGATATGTCTTGTCGTCAATTAGTCTAATGTTGTATTTTGGTCTGTATTCTTTAATTAAATTTTGCTCTAAAATCAAGGCATCTTGCTCTGTGTTGCAAACAATGTACTCAAGGTTTTCAATTTCTTTAACTAAAAGTGCGGTTTTGCCAAAAACTTTTGCTTTAAAATAAGAAAGCACACGGTTCTTTAAGTTTTTTGCCTTACCAACATAAATAACGCGACTATCTAAGTCGCGCATAATATAAACCCCTGGGTTTTGGGGTAGATTTTTTAAATTTTCTTCAAGTGTTAATTTCATATCTTAGTTTTAAACTAAGTTGTTTTGAATTGAAATTAAAACTCAATTTGCACGTTGCCTGCCAAAATTTCTTCAAGTGCTTTGCCGACTTCTTTGTCGCAAAGTGAGTTTTCAACATGAACTTTTTTGCTTTGAATAAGTTTAGCAACTTTTGCAGAAGTGTAGGCTAGTTTATATTTTGAATTGATGATTTTAGTTAGTTCATCAATTGAAGGATAACGCATTCCGTCTTTTTGTTTATTCATAAATTATTTCTCCTTTTGAATTGTTTCTATATAACTTTTAAAACTGCGTTCAGAACGACATTCTTCGGCTAAAACTATAGCCTGCAGGGTTTCTACAGTTTTAGAGATTTCAGAGTTGATAACTATGTAGTCATATTTATCTGCACATTTAAACTCGTTTTTGGCTTTTTCAATGCGTTCAGAGATTCTTTGGTCAGTTTCAGTTCCACGCTGTTTAAGTCTTGAAATTAAATCTGCTTTCGTAGGCGGGGCAATAAATATATAAATTGCATCAGTTAATGTACTTCTAGCCATTAAAGCACCGTTGACATCAATTTCTACCATCACGTTTTTACCAGTTTCTCTTAATCTTTCAACTTCTTCAAAAAGCGTGCCATAGTAGTTGCCAACAAAATAATTCCATTCTAAAAACTCTTGGTTTTCTAATTTTGCTTTAAAATCTTTTTCGGAAATAAAATAATAGTCAACTCCGTGTTTCTCTCCGTTTCTTGGTGCGCGAGTGGTTGCTGAAACTGAGAAAACAAAATTATTTACTTTTTCAAACAACGCTTTTCTAATTGAAGATTTGCCTACCCCAGAAGGGCCAGACATCACAATTAACAGGCCTTTTTTTGTTTCTTTCATAGAGTTAATTATATATTATATTTTTGCTTTTTAAAAGTATTTTTTGAAAATAAAAAAGCCTGGTTAAAACAATTTAGTAGAAAGGAGAAGAATGAACCACTAAATTATCCCGACTTTTACACTTCTAAGCATTTGACAGAGATTTTAAATTGTTGTGTTAAAACCATTAAAAATTAAATATATGAAAACAAAGTGCCTAGTAAGGCACTTTTTATTTCCTATTTTTTAAAAATTCTTTTACACTTTTTAACCCTAAGGCGTATTGTTTTATTGTTGTGATGTGTTGTGTTATAATATATACGAGGGATAGTTATGACCTAAACTTTCAACCTTTTATGACACTTTGACCTAAAAATTAAATAAACTTGTT
>CAUUBG010000056.1:0-4204 GCA_963543345.1 uncultured Acholeplasmataceae bacterium
GTTTGTTGTGTGCCACTCGCATTTTATTAAAACTATCGTCTGGATTTTAAATAAAGAAAAATGCTTTACCGCTAAATTTCAAAACGGCGGAGTAGTTGTTGTTGAAAACAACCAAATAAGCGCTAGTTTTGGTTTTGACATACTTGACTAGTTTTTAACTCTGTCTTGAAAAGACTTTTTTTGTTTTAATTCAAGCTCAGCTAAACGTCTAAAGAGCTCTTTTTGCTCAGCGCTTAGACTTGCAGGTGTTTGGACTTTAATTTCAATTAAGTGATCGCCTTGACGGCCAGATCTTTTCACACCTCTGCCAGATAACTTCAAGAAAGCACCTGACTGAATGCCAGCGGGCACTACTAGGTCAATGTTGCCGTGAATAGTTTGGACATTAATATTGGCACCAAGTGCAGCTTCTGCGAAAGTCAAGGTCAAGGTCGTGTAGATATCTAGGTTTTTTCGTTTAAAGAATTTAGACTCAGCAACGATAAATTCAATTAAAAGGTCACCGCTTCGTGAATTAAAAGCCCCTTCATTGCCACTTCCTTTAACCGAAAGCACATCTCCGGTTTCAACACCACTTGGCACGTTAATAGTAATGGTTTCAGATGTCTTTACTCTGGACTGTCCTGCACATACCCGGCAAGGGTTTGCAACAGTAGTTCCAGTTCCACTACATTTTGAACATACCTTTTCTTCTTGAATTTGGCCAAATATAGAGTTTCTGATTTGATAAGTTCTACCGTGCCCTTGGCAAGCTGAACAGGTTGCTGGTGCTGATTTGTCAAAACTACCAGTACCAGCGCATTCTGAACATTTTTTTAAGCGCTGTATTTTGATTTTAATTTGAGTGCCGAGTGCGGCTTCTTCAAAGCTTAGTCTGTGAGTGGTGTGTAAGTCTGTGCCAGTAGAGCCAGTAGATTGACGACTTGAACCACCTCCAGTAAATGATTGAAAAAAGTCTTTAATATCGCCAAAAAAGTCAGAAAAACCACTAGTGAAACCTTGGAAACCAGAAAAGTCCTGGCCAGAAAACCCAGACATTGGGTCTTCTGTGCCATATTTATCGTAGTTTTGTCGTTTACTTTGGTCAGAAAGCACTTGATAGGCTTCTTGAACTTCTTTAAACTTAGTCTCTGCGTCTTTTTCTTTAGAAATATCTGGGTGATATTTCTTGGCTAAAGCGCGGTAGGCTTTTTTTATTTCTTCGTCACTAGCGGTTTTAGAAACTCCTAAAATCTCGTAGTAATCGCGTTTAGCAGCCATTAGTTCTTGTCGCTAAAAGTAGCTTCCTTTACGTCTTCTGCTTGGTTTTTGTTATCTTCAGGTTTGGCTTCGTTTGAGGTTTGCGTGCCTTGTTTAGCCTGGTATGCTTTCATGGCGATGCCTTGCGCAAGTTTTTCAAAGGCTTCTTTCTTTTCTTTAATAACTGCGTAGTTTTCAGTTTTAAGTACGTCTTCAAGGTCTTTTTTGGCAGCCTCTATTTCTGATTTTTCTTTTTCGTCAACTTTTTCGCCAAGGTCTTTAATGGCTTTCTCAGTTTGGTAAATCATTGAGTCGGCTTCGTTTTTAAGATCATTTAGTTCTTTTCGTTTACGGTCAGCCTCTTCGTTTTCTTTAGCCTCGTTAACCATGCGCTCAATTTCTGTCTCAGAAAGCCCAGAGCCACCGGTAATTGTAATTGCCTGTTCTTTGTTAGTGCCAAGGTCTTTGGCTTTAACTGAAACTATACCATTTGCATCAATGTCAAAAGTAACTTCAATTTGTGGAACACCACGAGGTGCTGGTGGGATTCCATCTAGTGCGAAACTACCAAGTGACTTGTTGTCGTGAACTAGTTTGCGTTCACCTTGAAGTACGTGGATTAGCACGCCTGGTTGGTTGTCTTGAGCAGTTGAGAAAACTTTTGATTTAGAAGTTGGAATTGTGGTGTTTCTCTCAATAATTTTTTCAAATAGACCACCTAAAGTCTCAATTCCTAAAGAAAGCGGAGTTACGTCTAACAGTAACACGTCTTTAACATCACCCGCAAGCACACCACCTTGAATAGCGGCACCCATTGCCACAACTTCATCTGGGTTAACTGACTTATTTGGTTCTTTGCCAAGTTCTTTTTTAACCATTTCTTGAACTGCAGGAATACGAGTAGAACCACCTACAAGCAATACTTGGTTAATGTCTGCGCTAGTCATTTTAGCGTCTTGAAGTGCGCGTTGTACAGGTAGTTTAGCGCGTTCTACTAAGTCTGCTGTCAACTCATCAAACTTAGCGCGAGTCAGAGTTTCTTCCAAGTGTACAGGGCCTGCTTGTCCCATAGAAATGAAAGGTAGTGAAATTTGAGTTTGAGTTAAACCAGATAAGTCTTTTTTGGCTTTTTCTGCGGCGTCTTTTAGGCGTTGCAGTGCAGAGCGGTCACGTGACAAGTCAACCGCAGTTTCTCGTCTGAACTTTTCAATTAAATAATCAACGATTTTTTGGTCAAAGTCATCGCCACCTAGTTTGTTGTCACCAGCTGTTGAAACTACTTCAAATGTGCCGTCGGCAAGATGAAGAATAGATACGTCAAAAGTACCACCTCCTAAGTCAAATACCAAGACTGTGTGTTCTTTGTCTTGTTTGTCAAAACCATAAGCAAGTGCAGCAGCTGTAGGTTCGTTAATAATTCGGCGCACGTTTAGTCCAGCAATTTTACCAGCGTCTTTAGTTGCTTGTCTTTGTGCGTCGTTAAAGTAAGCAGGCACAGTGATAACCGCTTCTGTAACTTCTGCACCGAGGTAAGCCTCTGCGGTCTTTTTTAAAGATTGCAAGATCATTGCAGAAATTTCTTCTGGTTTGTATTCACCTTTAATAGTTTTAGTTTTAAAGTTAGTTTCGCCCATATGTCTCTTAATTGAAGTGACTGTATCTGGGTTAGTCATTGCCATTCTTTTAGCGGCTTCTCCGACAATAATTTCAATATTGCCACCATTGTTTTTGAATGCTACTACTGAAGGGGTAGTTCTGCCACCTTCTGCGTTTTGAATAACTTTTGCCTCACCTGCTTCCATTACGGAAACACATGAGTTGGTTGTACCTAAATCGATACCAATAATTTTATTTGTTTTTGCCATAATTAATTTCCTCCTTTTGAAACTTCGACCATGGCAGGTCTAAGTAAACGGTCTTTATATGTGTAGCCGTTTTGAATAATTTTAGTAACTGTGTTTTCAGGTTGTGTGGACTCAACTTTCTCAAGTGCTGAGTGCACCATTGGGTCGTAATCATCTCCGATGTTTGGCGTAATTTTTGAGATGCCTTCAGATTCAAGTAGCGAAAATATTTGGTCTGAAAGCATTTTGAAGCCAACTAAGAAATTTTTAAGTAGTTCGTTTTCAGTCGGCATTTCAGCGACCGTCCTTAGTTGGTCAAGTGGCTGAATAAGTTTGTCAATTAAATCCATATTGGCGTATTTAAAGACAGTTTCTTGTTCAGTTTTGATGCGTTTTTTGTAGTTTTCAAATTCAGCGGCAATTCTTAGCATCTTAGAATTTGCCTCTGTCAACTCAGCCTCAAGTTCTTTGATGCGAAGTGATTTTTTGTGCTTGGTTTTAAAATCTTTTGAGTTTTCTGAACTTGTTTCGCTGTATTCTGGGTTTTCAGGAATGTCCTTTTCTTCCTTATTCATCTGTCACCTCCTTTTTAAAAAGATCTAGCAATTTAATTTCAATATATTTAAGTAAAGGAATAATCGTGTTGTAGTCAACGGTATCTGGCGCCATCAAGGCCAGGCAAGAAAGTGAGTTTCCAGTGCGGTAAGGCAGGGTAAAGAGCACTGCTGGGTATTTTTGAATAAACTCAATTTCTTTAGTGAAACGAATAGCCAAACCTGTGTCTTCGTTAATTAGATTTTTTAAGTTTTTTGCAGAAAGCAGGGATTTAAAGGCATGCATTTCTGCACTGGTTTGAAAAAATAGATTATCTTGGAAGTTTTCAAAGCCAATTAGCGTGTATTTGTCACTGTGGAGATTAACTATTTCTTTTCTTAAAACTTTAATTAAAAACCGAATAAACTTGGTTTTAGGGTCATCTGCTAAAACTGGCTGTAGCTGAAAGGCAAGTGTATCAATGACTTCGGTTAGTTCTTTGTTTACCAAGGTTGAAGTCAGGGCATTTAGCCAGTCGGTTAGCACACTTAACTTAAAGTATTTAGGAATGTCTATTGTGTAGTTGC
>CAUUBG010000057.1:0-4161 GCA_963543345.1 uncultured Acholeplasmataceae bacterium
GGCGGCTCTGACTTAAAGTTCCCACACCACGAAAATGAGCGTGCTCAGTTTCTTGGCGAAACTGGACGTGAACTAAGTAAATACTATATGCATGTGGGTAGAGTTAATGTTGACAATCAAAAAATGTCTAAGTCGCTTGGCAATGTAATTAACGTAAATGAAATCATAGAAAATGGCCAAACAAACGGATTTAGACTTTTAATACTTTCTCATAACTTTGAAAGCCCAATTAACTTTTCAAGAGAACTACTTCAAGAAAACCAAGCAGTATTTACTAAACTACAGCGTAAATTAAGAATACTTGCTTTTAATCACCGTGTTGCTGGTTTTGAGTTTAAGGAATTTAACAAAGAAGTCTTAGATAACTTCGCAAAATGTATGGAAGATGGCTTTTTAACGCCACTTGCTTTAAGTGATTTACAACAAGTCATAAAAAAACTAAGTATCAATGAAACCAGTTCAACTAACGCTGCAGTAATTCACTCTGTTTACAAAGTTTTAAAAATTTTAGGTTTTAAAATCAAAATGCCTGAGTTTACAGACTCAGAGCTTGAATTATATAAAACCTGGCAACAAGCCCGTTTTGACAAAGATTTTAATAAAGCAGATGAACTTAGAGTGAGTCTAACTGAAAAAGAACTAATTTAACTAACTGAGAGGACACTATGAAAAAAAACAAAAAAGTTGAAAATTCACAAGTAGAAACTGAGATTAAAAAAGAACCTACTCTTAACATAAAAGAAAGTGCTACTAAAGAAATTACTGAAAGTGAAGAAGTGCTTTTAGACTACAAATCAAAAAAATCAAGTAAGGCAAAGCAAGGTAAAAAAGGCTTAATTAAAAAAACTGTAACTATAGTTGAAGAAAGCACTGAACTACACGAAATTCCAGATGAACTAAAACAACGCTACGCAGAAATTAAACCAAAAGAAAAGAAAACAAAAAAACCTCGCAAAAAAGAAATTAAAGTCATTCGCTACAACCCAGATGTTGAAACTGGTTTAACTGACCAAGAAGCGGAAAACAGGCGAATTCTTGGCATGGCCAACAACTCTAAAACTAAAACCTCAAAAAGTTATTTTGCGATTTTCTTTACCAACATCTTTACGCTATTTAACCTAATCATGTATCCACTTGCGGTTTGGTTAATTACAGTTGGTGCAAAACCACAAAACTTGGTATTCTTAGTCGTTACTACCATTAACATAATAATTGGGATTGTTCAAGAAATTAAAGCAAAATTAACTATTGAAAAATTAACCATCTTGCAACCACCAACAATTACTGTTTTAAGAGAAGGTAGTCACAAAGAACTTAAATCAACAGAAATTGTTTTAGACGATTTAATTATCTTAAAACCAGGTAGACAAATTCCGTGTGACTGTGTGCTTGTTTCAGACGGCGGTCTTGAAGTTAACGAAGCGCTCTTAACAGGTGAATCTGATGCTATCGTTAAAGACAAAAAAGCTGCACTTTACGCCGGAAGTTTTGTAGTTTCTGGAGCTGGTGTTGCACAAGTTGTGGCGGTTGGCAAAAATGTTTATATTGAAAAACTAACTAGCCAAGTTAGAAAAGTTAAGAAAAACAAATCTGAACTGCTTAAATCGCTTAAACTCTTAATTACTATCTTAACTGTCTTAATTATTCCAATCGGGTTTACTTTATTTTACTTTTCTACAAACCATTTAGATTTTAGCAATTCAGCAGTTTATAAAAATGCTGTTGAAAAAACAGCAGGCGCGATGGTCGGAATGGTTCCAACTGGTCTGTTCTTACTAACTTCTGTTGCCTTGTCTGTAGGTGTTCTTCGCCTTGCTAAACACAACACTTTGGTACATAACTTATACTGTATTGAAACTCTGGCTCGTATTAACGTGCTTTGTTTAGACAAAACAGGAACAATTACCGATGGCTCAATGTCTGTAAAAATGTCAATGGACTTCAATCAAACTGAGTCTATGTATTCAAATGAACAACTACTTCAGGCTTTTTTAAATATAGACAACTCAGATAACCCCACAAACTCCGCCCTAATTGAACGTTTTGGCAATAACTTTGTATTAAAACACAATGCCTACATTCCTTTTTCAAGTAGTCGTAAATACTCAGCGATTGAGTTTGAACAAGTCGGTACCTTTTATTTAGGTGCACCTGAATACATCATCAAATCTAAGTTTAAACAAATTAACGACAGCGTAGAAAGATATATCCTTGAAGGTTTCCGAGTGCTCGTGTTTGGCTACACCAAGGCTCCACTTGGTGACAAAATCCCACAAGACGTGACTCCACTTTCTTTAATCGTAATTGAGGATACTATTAGAACAGATGCACTGGACACCATTAAGTTTTTTAAAACTATGGGTGTTGACATTAAAGTAATTTCTGGTGACAATCCGCTAACAGTTTCAAGAATTGCTGAGCGCGTTGAAATTGAAAACTACAACAAATATATTTCACTGGAAAACGTCAAAGACGAAGAAATTGAAAATATTTGTACAGAATACACTATTTTTGGCCGAGTTAATCCAACTCAAAAACGTCTGCTAGTTCAAGCCCTTAAGAAAAAAGGCAAGACTGTTGCGATGACCGGAGACGGTGTCAACGACATTTTGGCACTACGCGAAGCCGATACTTCTATTGCGATGGCCGAAGGTTCTGAGGCTGCCAGAAACGTCGCTGAAGTTGTTTTGATGGACTCAAACTTCTCGTCAATGCCAAAAATTGTTGCAGAAGGCCGTAGAGTTATTAACAACATTGAAAAAGTGACAACCTTGTTTATAACCAAAACAATTTTT
This sequence comes from uncultured Acholeplasmataceae bacterium, assembly GCA_963543345.1. Lineage (GTDB taxonomy): Bacteria > Bacillota_I > Bacilli_A > Acholeplasmatales > Acholeplasmataceae > CALISC01. The sequence continues at coordinate 2,796 of CAUUBG010000057.1, forward strand.
TCAGTGGTGCTTTCTTTAATTGCAATTTACTTAGCGGCTGTTAAAAGAGGAGCATATCCGCTTGAACCAATTCAACTAGTTCCAATTGAAAGTTTAGCAATAGGTATTCCTTCCTTTTTCTTAGCGCTAGAATATAACAACAGCGAAATTAAAAAAGACAACTTCTTGTGGAGTATTATTAAAAAATCCATGCCGAGTGCTTTGACGATAATTCTAGAATGTGTATTGATTTATAGTTTAAGTAAAACTCTAAACTTAACCGCGCAAGGCCATGAAAGAGTCATTCCAACCTTAATCGTTTACAGCGCAACTACAATTTGTTTAATTACTCTGCATAAGATTTGTCTACCAATGAACTTCAAACGCGGAATGCTTGTAACTACTATGATTTCTATTTTCATCGTGCTTGTCACATTTATGTCTGAATTCTTTGCAATCGCTCCAATCTTTAAAGTTGGCTACTACACAGGAAACGCATTAAATGTCCAGGAGTTGCTACTGCTAGTTATACTTCTGCAGGCAGGTTGGCCGCTAATGTACCTATTTACCAACATTGTTGCTTGGACTAAAAAAGGAATCCATAACGCAGTTGTTTTCTTTAGAGATTCCAATAACTTACCGGAAGACAGCATAAAATGATTTACTTTGGCAAAAACGTTGTTAAAGAAATGATTTTAAATCACTTTCCAATCTTCAACGTTTATTTAGATGAAAAGTTTGCAGACCAAAAGTTTTTAGAGTTTTTAAATCAACATAACTCAAAAATTGAAAGAGTTACAAAAGAACACTTATTTAAATTAACTAACACCAAAGACCACCAAGGAATTGCTGTCAATGCTAGCGACTTTAAATATTTTGAGTTAATAGAACTGCTTAAAAAAAATATTAAAAAAATAATTATCTTAGACTCAATTCAAGACCCGCATAACTTTGGTGCCTTACTTAGAAGCGCTGAGGCTTTCGGGATTGACGCAATTATAATTTCTAGTAGAGAACAAGTTAAAGTAACACCAACCGTTTTAAAAGTATCTGCTGGTGCCGCGATTAAAGTGCAAATTGCAATGGTAAAAAGTATTTCAAAAGTCATTGAAACTCTAAAAGAAAATAATTTTAAAGTCTTTGCTACTACTTTAAATACAAATAAGTCTGTTGCTTGCTTAAAAGCAGAAGACAAAATTGCAGTAATTCTTGGAAATGAAGGGCTAGGCGTCAGAAAAAATTTAATTTCGCTTTCTGATGATTCTGTGACCATTCCAATGATTGGCAAAATCAACTCACTTAACGTATCTGTTGCTGGTGCGATAGTGATGAACGAAATGACTAGAAAGGATTAAAATGATTAACTATAATGACTACGAACTCATTT
>CAUUBG010000058.1:0-4105 GCA_963543345.1 uncultured Acholeplasmataceae bacterium
TAATTTCAGACATTAAAATTTCGGTAGCATAGTCAGTTGATTCTTTTCTAAGTTTCTCAGGTTCGTTCCTGGCAACATCATTTACTCCAAACACTTTGTCGCTTTTATCAAAAGTTAAAGGATGTAAATTAGTTGTTCCAAAAATTTTTGAAATGTTTTCAAAAAGACCTCTAAAGATTGAGTTTTCGTATTTAGAGTTTTCCTTTACATCTTTTTTGTAAATATTAAAAGGCGCGTAGTCAATGATTTTTTTAGAATAAAATCCAGCGGCACCCGGAATTTGGACAAACTCAACTTCTTCTAACTTAAAGTATTTGCCGTTGAATTTTTCGTATTTATCAGCGCTATTTTTTCTAAAGACATATACGCGAGTAAAATTAAATTTATGAGTTTTGCCATCTGATTTAAACTCAAAACTTTGTGGTTTTGTCTCTTCTCTTAAAATATCTGCTTGTGCTAAATCAACTTTGGTTTGTGGATATAAATATTTTGGAACCGAAACTACGATTTCAATTCTAACTGGTTTATAAACTATATAGTTTTCAACTTCTGCTTTGGTTTTCTCTGCATTACCGATATAAAATTTAAGAATTTTATCTTTGTATAAACTATCTGTGTCTATTGCACCGACTTTTGCACCATAATACACACCTCTGGCGGGTGGTACAACAGTAGAGTTTATAACAGTAAAAGAAACTGTAAAGTAGCGGCGTTTTAAAGTAATGGTTACTGTGTTTTCGGTGTTGTCAGCAGATACTTTAAAGGTGGTTCTTGTAAACTCAGGTTCAAAATAAATTGCTTTTTTGTAGGCAAAAGAAACAGTGTGAGTTTCACCTATTTTTTGCTCTTGTGTTTGATAAGAGACTTTGTAATAACCATGCTCGTTTTGACTTTTAATTATGTAAGTAATTTTACGAGTCTGAATTTCAACTTGAGTATACAAGTTAAGTTCATTTATACCAACTATATGTTTTGTCTGAACTGGTCCAGAAACAGAATCTGACCAACCAAGGAAGTTATAGCCGGTTTTTGGCTTAACTAAAGGATATTCCACTGCTCTAGTTAGTTTAACTAACTTGGTTTTAGGACCAGTAATATCAACGTTGTCATTTCCAATAAAATTTACATTAGTAGTTTTTAATCTATAGTATTGTTTTAAAACAACTGAACTTCCGTTTTTATTTAGTTGTGCTGACAATAAGTTACCGCTGTGTGCTATGTCTTTTTCGTATTTAGTTTTGTCCAAAGCACTGTATTCAGAGTACTGCACAGATTTTAAAACTGTGTCTTTTTTTATTTCTTTAATTTCTTCAAAAGTGTTGTCAAGACCACTGCTTTCGCCTTGCTTTTCAAGTAAGTGCATTACTGTATATTCTACTTCTAAAGCGGTTTTAGTAAATACTGGTTTGATTTTTAAGTCTGTGTTATATGCTTTTTCAAAGTCTAAAGTCTCGCCGTTTTCAAGTGAAAAATGAGAAAGCGTGAACTTGTGGGTTTCGCTGTCTTGCTTTTTAACTGCGAGCAACGCTGTTTTAATTTCTGCGGGTATTTTGTTTGTGTACTTTAAGTCAAGTGGTTGTTTTAAGATATCTGAAACCGTAGATTGGTCAATCCCACTTTCTGTAAAATCAAAAATAATGCGGTAAGTTTTTGCTTTAAAGTAAAGTAAAAAATATTGCTTTTCGGCGCTAGAGTGAACTTTTAAACTTTGCGTTGACTTTGCTGAATCTGGTTTAGTTTCGTGGTTTTCAGAAGTTAAGTCATTCAATTTAGCCAAAATTTCAGAGTGCGTGATTTTAAGTTCTGTACCTACTTTAAAATCACCAAGTTTAATTTCTTTTTCAAAGTCAGCTGCACTGTCTAGAGTTTCGTAAACTACTTTTAGATAAACAGGTTTTTTGGTTTGAGGTTTGATTTTATCTTTTGTTTTACTTTTAAAATGCATCGGTAAAGCAACTGAAAGTGCAAAGATAAAGGCAAGCAATAGCGCGAGCAAACCAATTAAAATATGTTTCTTTTTAATTTTCATATGACTCCTAATTAAATTAAGTTATACTGGCTCAAAACATATAAAAAGTCGTTAAAACTTTTTGTGTATCTAATTTCTTCAATGTTTTTGTTTAGTTTAAGTGTGTGAACGTTGTTTTGAGTTTTTAAAGTTAAGGTGTTTTTTTCAAAAGAAATTTCACTAAAATCGTTGGGTGAAATTAAGTAAACGATGTTAAAGTTAGCCGAGTTTACTAACTTAAACTTAAGGTCCTTTGTGACTGCAAAAATGTAAGTTCCTGCAGCAACAGTTGAGTTTTTCACAACAAATGGCGTCTGAATTTCTAAGTCAAAAACTTCGCGTTCATGTTCTAGATAAATTTGAGCTTTATTACTGTTCTTTTGCTCAATTGTATTAAAAGTTAAAGTTAAAATAATAGAAATGCCAAACAAAGCACCAGAAAGCGAAAGTAAAATAATATAGACTAACTTAACGCGAAAGCCTGCAATTAAAAAGAAAAAACCAACTAAAAATAAAATAAAAGCAAAAATAGTTAAAACAAAATTAACAATTCTTTTTGTCTGCATTATCTTAAGCGAGGAACAGTGCTATGACTGCTATTGTGTTGTGCAAAATATGGAGCACTGAAGTTACAACCACATTTCTTTTTGAGTAAACATAGACTAAAGAAAATGCCAGGCCACCTACTAAATACGCAAAAATATTGTAAGCAAATAAAGTAAAGGAAGACTCGTTGACTACGTGAATTGCGCCAAACACCAAGGTTGAAACTAAAACCCCTGGCCAGTTGGTTTTAAACAGTGAAAATATCGCTTTTCTGAAAACTAGTTCTTCAATAATTGGTCCAAAAATGCAGACTGTGAATATCAAGTACCATTTAAACTCACCACGCTTCGCAGTTTCGATGGTTTGTTGGTTTAGAGATTCACGGGAAAGTGCATATCCATAGAACCCGTCAATGCCTGCGCGCATAGATTGCACAACAAATCCACCGACTATTGAAACTCCGAAAGAGATACCAACGCCAAATAGTAAAACTAACCAGTTTTTATTTAAAGAAATGGCGTCTTTTTTAATAAATACAAAGTTTAACCCAAAAATAGCGGCAAATCCGACTGCCATGCCGATGAAGTTAAATAAAGCAAATGCATTGACTTGCGAAGTTATTTTTTCGGCAAAAAATACATCGTGTTTAAGTAGAGCAGTAGTTTCTAGTTCATAGTTTGTATTTTTGTAAAAAAACGGTAGTTTTTGAATGTTTTGATCAATATATACGCGTTCGTAAACATCTCGTCTGTCAACACCCGCAAGTGGAACATTTGCGAGCAGCCTTGAGTAAAGCACTGGATACAGGTCTTTTTGAATTTTGGAAGTCAAACCAATTAGTCTGCTAGTTTTACTAATGTAAATATCTGGAAACTCAGCGCTTAGTGCTTCTACTTTTTTATATCCTTCAATTTGACTGTTTTTCTTATGCTGGCGCACAACTACTGTGTATTTATCTAGTTTAACGTCTTTGATGTTAGAAAAAGTGCTAATAATTTTGCGGTCTTGAGAATCTGCGTAAATTAGTTGTGACAAGGTTATGCCAAAGCCAGCTGTTTCTGCGAAATCAAAGAAAACTAAGCGATTCAAGATTTTGTTTTCCTTTTTGGCTTGTTCAAAATTATTTAAAGCAGTTTGTTGCTCAGGAGTAAGTGTTTTAGTATTGTCTGATTTAATTTTAAGAATTTCACTAATTTTTGCTTTTTCAGCAAGAGTTTGGATATACAAGTTTTGAAGTTCAACTAGGTTTGCGTAAACTACGCTACTTTCTTTATTTTGAAAAGTTGTGTATTCGCTAAAAGTTTTAGAAACTAAGTTGTGTTTCTTTTCAAGTTCTTTAATTTTATTAACATCGCTAATTTTATAAATCCCAATGTTAGTTTTGGAGTGTTTAATTTGTTTAAAAAAACTCTCTTCTTTAGTGGTTACCTTAGAAAGGATGTTGCTTTTGCCCTTATTGGCTTTTTGAAATATAGCCATAATTCCACTAACTAAAACAAACATAAAGAAGTAAAGTAAGAAAGTTAAAACTGCCCAAAGCACAGTTTTTTT
>CAUUBG010000059.1:0-4100 GCA_963543345.1 uncultured Acholeplasmataceae bacterium
TCTTTAAAGAACTTATCTATTTTTGCAACAGTTGAGAAGTTTTGATTGACTTCAGATAGTTTCGGGAAGTTTAAAGTCATGAAGGTGAATTTCATGTTTGAAAATAACTCAGACACTTTTGGACTTGAGTAAAAGTCATCAACTGTTGAGTATTCACGTTCTGCTAAGTTAAAAGTCACATCCCAAGCAGGGCGACTGTGAGAAAGGAAGTAGTTTGGGTTTTCAGGGTCGTTTACAGGTTGCACAAACGGGTTGTAGTTAGTGAAAAACATTGGTGCCCAGAAACTCTTAGTTTTAGCTTTATCGTTGTTGTTTTTGACAATTTCAAACCCAGAGATTTGTTTAATTTGCTCAATAGTGCTTACAGTTTGACCAATAAAACGATTTAAGTCAAGGGCTTGTGCGATTTCGTTAGATAGGTTGACTTCGGCTTCTACTATAGTTTCTTTTACAACCACAGTTGGGTCAACTGAAAACAAACGAGCAGCTTTTCCGCTAAGTGCGGTTAAGTGAGCTTTGGTCAGTTCAGGCGCGCTAACTGCCTCAACTAAGTGGTTAAACTCAGCAGACTGAGCTTTAATGTCTGTGTCTTGTCGCTTACGGCGATCGCGGTCTTGAGTATAGATACCACCAGCACCGCAGCGTTTAATTTCGGATTTTTCAATCCAAAGTGCAGAAGGCGAGGCCATTGTATCTTCTTTAATTACTTCATTAAAGTCATGAAATCCCATTTCGTTAGCAAACAATATTGCGTTGACAAAAGCATTGTCAATTCTGGTATTGGAAACAAAATGACTTGCTGCAATAAAATTAAAACCAGCAGAAGTGTTTAGCACTACTGAGTTTTCGACGTCTAGTTTAGACCTAAACGCAGAAACTCCAAGAATAGATCCGGAAGACAGTGGAGTTTTTTTCTTATTGCCACCGCCTATGGTGTGTGATTTTGAGTTTCCTTTAATATATACATTTTTAATATATGAGTTGTAGTTAACAGAAGGAGTTTTGTCCATGCTAGGAACATCAACAAAGGAACGAACTGAAAAAATTCCGGCTCTAACAATCGTTAAGTTAATGCCTTCTTCAGTTGAGTTTTGGGTAATTGCGTGGCGGATATTTTTGCCATCAATTGTATAGCCATTTCCGTCAAACTGAATTGGCTTGTAGCCTACGTGTTTAAGTTTAGGGTTGTAAATTCTGCGGTAAAAAGAACCACCTAAATACTTGGTTTCGTCTAACACATCGCCGTTTTCGTCAAGTTCAACCTTGTCGTCGTTTGGAATTAAAGATTCAATTTTATCTAAGTCTTTTAAATCAGGGTATTCTGCTCTGCCTTTGAATTTATTGTCAATATACTCAAGTTGGTCAGCCTGGGCAACTGGAGTAATATTTCTTTGCAGATAAACTTTGTCGTATTGTCTGGCCATTCTAAAGTATTTTCTCAGTTCTAAGTCTTCATAACTCCTGGTTGGATGTTTACAATTTCTTTTAAAACTTCTTTAGGGTCATTGATGTTTTCGTATTGTAGTTCAACTTTACGACCAACTAAATTGCGAGAAAAACGCATACTAAAGCCATTTAAACGGTAGTTATCTTCGTTTAATTTAAATTTATTTGACTCATCTGTCACATCTTTTAAACTAAGACGGTAACCGTATAGTTCAGGTGACATTGATTTAAGTTCACGTAGTGACAAGTTTTTTGACTTAACTTGAAATTGATTGTTTTCCCAAACTTGAGTTTTAACAGTTATATCAAACTCAGGGACATAAGAGTTGTCAGTACCAACTGTTTTGTTTTGAATTTTATAAGTTGACTTACTTTTAGTTTTATAGTTTGGTTCAAGAGTATTGGGGTCTTCTGAGTATTCAAACTTATCTGAGTGCGTTTTGTCTTGAACTGTTTTTAAAGTAACTTTAGTAATAGAAGGAATAATTTTGTAGATAAATCTAACTTCGGCAGTAGTGTTGTCTGTAAACTCATAGCGATAAAGTGCAAAGTTATAACCTAGGTTTTTAAACACAAAACTATTAGAACCCGCTCCGCTTTCAATTGCTGTTGATTCAATTAGGGTGCGTTTTACAACAGTTTTGCCTTGAAATTGTGGTAGTTCTGGAGTTTTTTTGGTGTTGAAAGAAATAGTTTTTTCAGTTGTATAGTTGTTGCGTTCAACTACATTTTTTGAGTGAAAATGAGTAAGCTCAGTCACAGCCTCACGAATTGAAATAGTTTTCTTAGTTGAGTAAAGCAAGGTTTTGTTTTGTGCGATAGAGTGATATTCTTTTGGTGCTTTTGCAATTGCTTCTGGTTTAATTTCAACGTCTACTTTATCATTAAACTGATAGTAGTCTTTCTCTGGATAAACCTTAAAGATTTCTTTGTCGTAATTTAACTTAAATTGAGTAGTTTTTGCATTAATTTTACTAGCCTCAACTACAGTGTCTGTCTCTACTGTTAAGTTAAAAGTTTTCTTATCTTGGTCAAACTCAGCCAAAGCGTCTACTCCGTTGACAGTTAACTTAGTTAAAACTTCACCGTCTTTTAAATTAGCATAAAGTTGCAAATCCTTGCCACTTGGCACTTTTTGAAGGTCAACGCTAGCCTTTCCAACGTTAAAAAAGTCAGGTAAAGTAACTTGATAGTTTTGAATGGCTTTTAATTCAATTGTGGTGTTGTGGCGGATGTTTTTAAGTGAAAAAGTGTGAGTTGCTTTAACCTCGTCGGACAAAATAGACTCAGTAGGGTTAGCAACACCACTTTCTGCATAAGTAATTTTGTTTAATCTCACAACGCTGTCTTGTTTGCGAATGTTGATTTTAAATTTGATGTTACTGCCAGCAGGCACATGATTTAAATCAAATTTATCGGTTTCTTGAGTAATTTCTTTGGGTAAAGTTACTTTGTAGGTCTTGCCACAGGCAACTAGTAGAAATAAATTTACAACAAATAAAACAAAAATAGTAGTTTTTTTCAAAATTCCGTTCATAAATACTCCTTATACTAACTTGCTTTGTATGGGAAATTGGTGCGAGTTAGTGAGAAAGTGATTTTTTTAGGGATAGCATCGTGAATTGTGCTGTGTAGTGAGTCTTTGTATTTAATGTCTAGGTAAATTTGTGGCATGTATATTTTGTTGTAAAAGTTCACACGATACGGAAAAGTCACGTATTTGTCGTCTCTGTTCATAGAAAGCTTAACAGTGCTGCCTGAGTAGTAGGCAAAGTCATACAGTTCAATTCCGCGTTCTTTTGGGTTATTTGGACTAGCCTTAACTACGTTATTTACGCTGTCGCCTTCTTTGTTGTTGCTATACGCTGATATGTTTTTAGAATAAGGAACGTATAGACTTGAACCAATTTTGATATCAGAAATTGTACCAGTAGATGAGTAGTAGGCAAATTTAAATCTAAACTCATCGTATTTTTTCTTATCCTTGCCAGAAGTTTTTCTTTCAATTGGAATAAAGAAAAGAGTGAAGTCATCTAAATCAATTTCGTAAACGACTTTTTGTTTATCGCCGTATCTGCTGGTCACAGATTGAAAAACAGGATATACACTTGTAAACTCTTTGTAAGAAATTTCTTTCTTGTCATACATCTTGATAGAAGTTGGACGTGGACGAGAAAGTGGAAAAGAAACTGACAAAAACAAAAGTAGTGAAAATAAAATTAACACTAGGAAAATAAAGGTTTTTGAATATAGAAATTTTTTAAAATCAATTTTTTGTTTGGTTTTTAAATTATTATTTTGAATCAGGTTGTTTTCTTTGTTTGTTTTAGAGTTTACATCTTGTTTTTGTTTGTTTTGTTTTAAGTTCATATAATACTCCGCTTTATATAATTATAAGGCAAAACAGGCAAAGCACTTAAAATCAATTATTTTAGATGTTAAACGCTTTTTAAAATAAACAAAAAACCTTGTTTTTGGACTAAATTAGTTAAAAATGTAGTACTTTTCTTTGAATTTTATTTTTAGAATTGATAAAATATTTATTGAATTATTGGAGGAAAATAAAATGGCAAAACAAAAATTCGATCGTTCAAAACCGCACGTTAACATTGGTACAATCGGCCACGTTGACCACGGTAAAACTACGCTAACCG
>CAUUBG010000060.1:0-4092 GCA_963543345.1 uncultured Acholeplasmataceae bacterium
AACAAAGGTGGTGATGTTTACTCAGCAGTTGAGTTTGTAGCGGCTTTAGCGGGCCCAGATAAAGAAATTTTTTACAGTGAATACAACGCAGCAACTTACAAAACTGACACAACTTATGCGAGAACCACTTTAAAAGACACTGAACTTCCTAAGTTCAAACGTTCTTTTTTACAAACCAGTGTTGGTTCGTTTTCTTCGGCTTCTATGATCGCAGGTATAGTTCGTGATAACAAAATCATGCCAGTAATTGGCACTAAAACCGGAGGTGGTGCGTCTAGTACCACTCAGGCTTACTTGCCGTGTGGATCTGTTGTTGACTACTCTTCTGACAGCGTGTATTTGACTGCCAAAAAAACCGTAGAAGCTGCGCACCGTGAGGCTGAGTTTGGAGTTGAACCTAACTACAACTATGGCTTTACTGAAGACTACGACAATATCGCAAACTTCTTTAATCCAAATTATGTTGCCCAAAAACTAGCTGAGTTTAACTTACTTGGTTAATTAGATAAACAAAGCAAAAAAAGCACATTCAAATAAGTTTTGCTGTGCTTTTTTTAGTCTTGATTTGCATAAGTTTTAAAACGGACTTATAATAAAGTAGAAAGTTGGTTCATTAACCGAGGTTCATAATGATTAGGAAAATAAGTTTTTTAATTGTTTTTTTGCTAAGTGGTTTTGTGCTTTTTTCATGCAAACCAAAAGCAAAACCTGCGCCAATTCCAGACAGCGGACAAAATGAAATAATTCCACCAAAGCCGACTCCAAACCCAACTCCTAGTCCTGAGCCACAAAAACCAAAAACTCTGGACCGTGGTATGCTAAATATTGTAGCAAAGTCTATGTTCGTAAAAAACTTAGATAAGTTTTTAGGCAAACCAATTGACGAAGTTGACCCAGATGACTTTATTTATAGTTTTAAAGAAACCTATGGTTGGAAAGACACAGACTTTACGCTAATTAAACCTAAGTTTGAAGACCACAATGAAGAAATTATCATAACTTATAAGTTAGCGCACAAAAACCTACTTTCTAGTGTGCACTTCCTTAAATTAACTGGTTTTAAAAAAGCCTCGCAACCCGCAATTGAGCCAGAAGACAGTGAAGAGAGTTTAACTAAGGCTTTTCAAGACGCTGACTTAATTTTAAGTAAAGAAAACAAAAGTACCTACCTATTTGATTTAACTGATTCTGACTTTAAACTACTTAATGTAGATGAAAAACACCATTCTAACTTAGTTTTAGAGTTAAACAAAAACTTCTTAACGAACTCACTGTCAGTTTCATACTACTTAAAGCAAGGCCAAGAACTGTCTTTTAAAAAAGCGAAAACTTTCGCTGACTTTAAAAACTTAGATACAGAGACAATTAAAGTAGAGTTTTTAAAAGTAAATCCAATTACCGCTGAGTACGGCTCAGATATCTTTAAATACAGCAAAGCCTTAAAAACACAGCACAGTGCCTCAGAATTTACCTACACAATTTCTTACTTTTCTGCAAGCGAGCAGACAAAATCTGTAGAAGTGTATTTAGAAGGATACTTTAAAAACTTGCGTTTTGAGACAACTATAGTTTTGACTCTTAATGCAAATAAAGATAAATACGAACTTAAATCAACAGGGATTTCTGAGTTTAATCCTAGATTAGATAAAAAGGGTTTAAAGAAGTTTGAAGTAATTACTAAAATTAACTTAAACCAAATTAAGACAAATGAGTTTTTTTCTAAATTAAGTCTGACTTTAAATGAAAGTACAGAAATTGATTTACTTACCAAATCTGTATATCTGCTTAAAATTACTGCAATGCCTGCAAAAAAAGGTGTTTTAAAGTTAAAAATAGAGGTCACAAAAGAGTTTAGAACCTTAATTTACTCGAACGGTAAGTTAAGTGAAAGTATTGAGCGAAAACCTGTTTTTTAGAAAATCTATGAATATAACTTCCAAGAATAAAAAAAAGCAACTTGCGTTGCTTTTTAAAAAAAATATAAAATTATTGCTTTTGGCTTTTAAACAATACGGCCATCTTCGTCTCTAAAGCCACCAAAGATGATTACAATTAAATCAATAAGGGCACCAATTCCAAATAAGCCACCTGTTAAAAGCCAAAGAATACCTGTTCCGATTTTGCCAACGTAGAATCTATGTAATCCAAGTAAACCAAAGAAGAAATATAGAAGAAATGCAACAATTCTTGATTTGCTACTTTTGTCTGTCATTTTTAAACTCCTTTCTGTTATTTTCATTATAAAAAACAAATGTAAAAATTCAAGGTAAAAAATTATTGTATTTAAGCAAATTCAACCGAGGTTTTAATCCCTTAATTTTGCTATTTTGAAATAAATAAAAGGAGAAAATATGCAATTTACAAATATATTTAAAAAAACTATTTTAGTTTCACTGATGCTTTTTTCAGTTGTTTTTTTAATTTCGTGCAAAAATACACCAAATCCAACACCAACCCCGCAACCTACACCAAATCCAGACAACGAATACAAAGAACATGAACTTGATAAAACCTATTATCAAAGTGTAGATTTTCAGACTAAAAATGATGAAGAGTTTATCAAGTCTCTTAGAAAAGTTACGCGAGAAAATCATACCAATTACACTTCTTACAATGAAGTGAGACAACTTTTAACAAAAACAGATAAACTAGATAACGGAAAACTTTGGGGTATGTATAACGGAGAAGAATTTGCGGCAAAATGGACTGGTGGCAATCCTTGGAACCGTGAACATGTATGGGTAAATTCTAGACTGGGTGTTGAAAGAGTAAAAGGTGGTGAACGTAACTTGGCATCAGATTTACATAACTTAAGAGTTTGCAATTCCAATGTAAACTCAGCCAGAAATAATTTCTACTATGTTGCTAAAAATGAAAATGGTCAGTATTTCGACGATCACGCCGAGGCACAATTAGCAGGTTCTCGCAAATACTTTCCAAGTTACAAGCATGGCGGTGACGCTATTCGTATCTTGCTTTACATGATAATTCACTACGAAGAACTTAATTTCGCCGCAAAAGAACCATACGGCCTGACTTATAAAAAGGAAGGCGCGTATATTGGAAATGTTGATGACTTTACTTACTTACTTCAAAAAGACCCAGTTGACCAGTTTGAAATTAACAGAAATAACAGAATAGAAAAAATTCAAGGGAACCGAAATCCTTTTATTGACCACCCAGAAATTGCTTTTAGAGTGGTTAGATATTTTCAAAATCATAAAAATAAAGAATTAAATGAACAAAAACGCATTTTTGAAATTGAATATTTTATTCAAGCTCTTTTAAAAAACCAAACCAACTATTCAAACTTTGAACAAGAATATTGCTAGACAAAATTTAAGCATAAAAAAAAAAAGACCAGGTTAACCTGGTCTTTTTTAATTTCTGCACTAATTTGTCAAAAAAACTAATGAATTAAGCCTTTAATTTGGTGAATTAAGCCGTATTCAACTTCAGTTGGTTCAAACTCAGGGTATTCACCGGTAAATAGACGATCGCGAAGTGGAAAAGCGTAGCTAGAACCGTTTGAAAATTTCAATACTAAGTTAAAAGTTTCACGGCGAGGATTTGCAATGTCGTCTAATTTGTATTCAGTGTCTAGTGAAAGTACATCTGAATACAGCACATCAGTTGAAGAAATCGGATAAATAAAGTCGTAGTTATAATCTGCTCTTGCTGTGTATACTTTAATTGAGTCTGGCGCGAAGAATAGAAGAGTTAAGTTAGCAGTTTCATAAAATACTTCTTGGGTATCTTTGTCTTTTAGAATAATTTTGAAGTTTAGGGTCGTTTTTCTTAAAAGATCAGGAGTTTTGACTAGCATAAAGTTATTAAAATGATACTGAGCCGGATCTAAGTTAAATAAACGGCAAGCTTTGTTGAAAGCCTTGCGGTCAGTTTCATAAATATACTGACTAGCCTTTTCATAACCATAACTTTTTGGGTTGTCTAAAAAGAATTTACGCATAAATTCTAGGCGGTTTTTGTCCATATAATACCTCTTTAAAATGAACTCAATAGCACCAAAGGGCTAAAAAATTCACTGTGTTTTTGTTTTAGTTTAAGTTAATTTAATTATTTCTTTTCAGT
>CAUUBG010000061.1:0-3909 GCA_963543345.1 uncultured Acholeplasmataceae bacterium
CATGGTTAATTGTGTAGTTAACTAAATTTGGTGTTTCTTCAAAATAAGCAACTAACGTTAAGTTTTTAGTGATTTTGGTGTTTTCAAAATCAAATTCAGTGGTTTCTTTGTAGGAATTGCCCATTTCATCTTTAAGTTGCCAGTGTTTAAATGTATATGTGTATCCTAGTTTAGTAAGTGAAGGGGTTGTTGGTTTGGTTGCTTTACCCTCGTATAGAACAGTCTGACTAGGTTGGTCAGAAGTAGTTACTCCAGCAAAGTGATTGCCGTTGTAATTAACCTCGTAAGTAACTGTATAGCGATTACGTAAGTATTTAAGTTCAAATGTTGTAGTTCCGTCTCTTTCAATTGTCTTTTTTAAAACAGTTGAATTAAGTAAATTAAAGCCTTCTGGGGCTCTGTATTGATGCGGAAGTAATTCAACTTCTTGACCTGGAAACTGGCCAATGACCACTTCTTGTTTAGATATGTCTTCAATAAACTCACCTGGATTTTCAACTGATTCAAAGTATCGCTTTATGGTGTACTTAGAGTTTGGAATCTGTCTTTTTTTAAGTACGGCTTCAAGTGTAATGTCTTCGGTAATTGGAGTACTAAAATTAAATTTAGTTTTGGTGCCAGTAATTGGGTCAACTAAGCGCCAGTAATCTAGTTCATACAAATCACCTTCACTATCTAGATAAGACACAGTAGTTGGAAGTGAGTAGTTTGAGTCAAGTTTTTCACCGTGTTTAACGGTAAGTGGAAGTAATTGATTTGCGTGAGTTTTAGTAATAAAGTTTACAGTGTGAGTTTGTGCAGGAGTTTCTGGTCTTTCTTTAGATTTTAAGTAAAGCACAGTGTGAGTGTCTGCTATGTCTTTTTTGAAATCCACTTTGTTAGTTAGTTCAGGGTCAGTGTACCAACCTTGATAAGCGTATCCTGGTTTTGCGTAAACTCGCTCTTTTAGTAGTGTGCCTTTTCTGACTATGTCAAAAAATACGCGCTCAGGTCCATCAAAATAAGAAACTGAAACCAGACCTTGTTTGTCCAAGGCTGGTCCTAACTTACTTATATCTGTAGTCATTTCGTATTTAGCAATTAGTCTTAGTTCAGATTTTACCCAAGTAGGGATTTGAAACTCTTGACCTGGCAGTAAGTCAACACGGTTGCCCGCAGGGTCTGTATAATACCAACCTAGGAACTTAGTTATATAAAAAGGAGGGGTATTGAACTTAATTTCAAGACCTTGTTTTTCAGGGTCATAAGTTTTGGCTTTGCCAACTGCTTTTTCAACTTGCTCATAAACTTGGGTTTTTTGTGTTTGGTCTTTAAAAATACCGGGTAGAACAAAATCATAAACTAAAGAAATGCGGGTGTTGTTGTTAACAATAAACGCACGGCCTTGTGCATTTTGTTTGTTAAAAACTTCTTCTTGGTGAACAGCAGTAGATGCGACTAAACCTTTTTTATCGTAGGCAAAAAAAGAGTCGTATTTACGAAGTTCTTCTAGTTTCGCTCTGTAGTCAGTCTCTAGTTTAGAATACGGAAGAATTATGGGTTTGCGAGGAGCAGCGCCATCGTAAGACTCTGGGAAAAACACACGCAAATAGTTTGAGTAGTCTACAATTACGTCGTGTTGTTTTTTAACTCCAAACCAGTTTTTAGTGTAAATTGTAAAGACTTCTGAGTCGTATTGTCGGTCTGTAAAGTCCAAGGCTAGGTATTTGCCAGGTTTGGCTTTAATTTCTGTGATTTTGCCAAGACCAGAACTTTCAAACCACTCTTTTTTGATAGAAATATAGGTAGATTTAGTGGTGTCAATAGTATCAGGTACCACAAAGCGTAGTTTATTTGATTGTTTTTTTAAGTCTTTTTGACTAAAGCCGCTCGCTTTAGCCAAATGAAGTGTGGGATGCATAAATAAAAAAATTAAAAATAAAGTAGTTATAATTAAGGCAAAGATAAACAAAGCCGGAATTATTAAACTTTTTCTTTTATTAGTTTGCATATTTAAACCTCTCTTTTTTTAAAAAAATAAGTATGATTTTGTGGTTCTCTAATAATTAAAATGTTTAAATTACCTTTGTTTTAAATTTATTAGCTAATTGATTTATAAATTAAACAAAAGTAATTTAAATATTTTCTTATTTTATATTTCAATTTTTAAAAACTATTGATATTCTTACTCTACTTCACTCTAATATGCAAAGTGAAGTAGAGTAATTTTAAATTTAGTTTAAATTATATAATTGAATAAACTAGTTTAATAGCTTTTGAAAACCTTTATATTTTCAAAAAGTTGATTGTATAAATTAAGCGATTATTCTTTATAGGAACTACAATGCGGTGGAAAAATCTCTAAAATTAAAATTAGAGAGAGTACCTACGGCAAGTGGACAGGGTACTATCTAATGCAAACCACTACACCTAAAACGGCATGCACGATGTCCTGGTATGCAATGCCATTAGACAAAATATAGCGTGCAAACGGACGAGAATCAGGATACTTAGTGCCGAGCCACCAGAGCGTAGCGTGCATATTGTGGTAAAAAGGATAACCTGTTTTATGATCGTTAAATGTTGGTAAACTAGCGCCACGATATTTAGGAACAGAGCCAATATGTTGATTTAAAACTGCTTTTGCATAATCAGTAGATTCTTTTTTTAACTTACTATGCATAGCAGCGTCTAAAGCAGGTTTCATTTGAAAATCACCAGTATCGTAAGTTGGCATATAAGTATCACCCATAAATACTCTGCCAATACTTTCTACCATTGATTTAAAAATAGAGCGTTCAGGTTTAGCATTATCAGGATTATCGTAATGATAAATATTAAATGGTGACACGTCTATGATTTTTTCGGTAAACCATGTTTTTTGTTTTGGAATTTTTAAAAAATTAACTGGTTCAATTTTGTAATACTGACCGTTGTATTTCTCGTATTTAGCACCATTTGAATCTTCCCAGTACGAACGTTCATACTGAACAGTGTAGTTTGTTCCATTGTAATTGAAATGAAGTCCAAAAGGTACGTCGCTCAAATGATTGATTCCGGCAGGATTGGTAACCAAAGTTTGTGGGTATTCGCCGAACTTCCTAGTAGGTATACCAATATGAAGGGTTACTTTATGATTTTTTGAAACAGCAAATTTTTCAATTTCTTCCTTAGTTTTTTCTTGACCATCTAGTTCTGCTTTTATAATACCAAGTTCGTCTGCTTCAAATTGGCTTTCGTCAATTGCACCAATTGGAACACCGTGTCTAATCACTCTATTTAGAATAGTACCAGAATGACCTTTAACTTCAAAATTAACTGTGTATACGTTTCTGTCAATGGTTACAGTCACTTGGTTTTCGTTTTCATTTGCGCTCACAGTAAATTGAGTAGGGTTAAAACGAGGGTCTTGGTAAATAGAACTATTTGGATTTGCATAACTTGATGTGTGAACTGAACCAATTAAGGCAGTTTTAGTTTCATAAGTTGTGTCATATCCACCATCTGCTCTTTGAGTTAAAATAGTGTATTTAACTCTAGATTCAAGAATTCTAGTGTTCGCGTAAATATCCATACTGTCGCCGCTTGCGATAAACTTAGCCTGACTTGGTCCGTTTTGACTTAAACTCCAACCAGTAAACTCATAGTTTGCTTTTAAGTTGTAGTTAGGCAAGTCAATTTTGCGGGTTTTCTTAACTAATTTTTGTTCATAGTCTAAACTTTCAATACCTGCAGTTTTTCTGAAGTTTACAGTAGTTTCTTTTAGCTTATAGTATTGGCGAACTTCAGTATTGTTATCGCCAGTTGTAAGCTGTGCATTAAGCAGATTATCTGGGTGTGCTAAATCTTTTTCGTATAAGTTAGTGTCTAGTGCTGAGTAATCTCGGTAAGTAGCACCATCTTCTACTTTATGGTCTTGTATAATTTCTT
>CAUUBG010000062.1:0-3797 GCA_963543345.1 uncultured Acholeplasmataceae bacterium
AACAAGTTTATTTAATTTTTAGGTCAAAGTGTCATAAAAGGTTGAAAGTTTAGGTTATAAGTTTTAAACTAAAATAAGAGGTTTTCTGTTCAATAAGTATAACTATTTTTCTAAAATATAGTCCAAAGCATCAAAGTAAGATTGTTGTTTTTTGCCTTGAAATTGAGCAAGCGCGAGGCCTTTGAATAAATCAGTTTTGCGAAAGTCTTCCCGGCGATTGATGTCAGATAAATGAACTGTAACGAGTTTTGCTTTAATAATTTCAGCAGCGTCTCTAATAGCAATTGAGTAGTGAGTAAACGCTGCTGGATTGAAAACTACATAGTCAAAACGAGCAACAACGCAGTGTAGCATATCTATAATTTTGCTCTCTGAGTTAGATTGAAAGAAGTGCAATTTTAAATGTTTTTTATATTTGGTCTTAATTTCTTTAATCATTTCACTTAAAGTAAAGTCACCATAATTTTCTGAGTCTCTCTGACCTAGCATATCAAGGTTTGGTCCGTTTAGTACTAATACTTTTTTCATGTTTAAACTCCTTTAACGTGCGTTATATTATGTTTAAAATTTTTGTCAAAACTTCTTCAGGTGATAAGTCTTTGGTGTCAATAGTTTTGCATTTTATTTTCTTTCCGACTAGGGTTCTTTTTAAAAAAAATGATTTATCTGAGGTGAGTAATGGACGTATGGTTTGATTTACTTTTATTTTTTGTCGAGCCAAAAACTCGCTATAACTTATCTTTAGGTAAATAAGTAAAAAATCACCATCAGCCAGTTTTAAAAGATAGTTTCTGTTTACTTTATTTGAAATAAAGCCACCACCTAAAAAAATAAAGTCTGGTTTCCGTTTAAGTAACTCACATAAAACTTTTAATTCAAGTGCTCTAAAATTAACCTCCCCTTTATCTAATATATATTTACGACAAGTCATTTTTAATTGCTTTTCAATTTCTAAATCAAGGTCAAAAACTTTAAATTGATTTAAATTAGTAAGTAGGTTATAGAGTGTAGTTTTGCCGACTAAAGTCGGTCCAAATATGATTTTTGTCATTTTGCTAAAAACTCACTAACTGCTTTTTCGGCTTTTGTTAATTTATGCTCATCAAAACAATCTAAAACCAAATCTGGCTGTGTCTGGTTTTTAAACCAGGTTTTTTGTTTTTTAGCAAGGTCTAAGGTGTGTTTTAAAATGTTTTGCTTAGTTTCTGCAAGTGAAGCCAAACCATCTAAATACATTAAAACTTCGCGGTATCCAAGAATATCACATTCTTTTAAGCCTTTTGATTTTAGTTTTCTGACTTCATCCAAAAAGCCACATTGAAACTGAGTTTCAATTCTGGCCTTAAAAACTTCGGCTTGCTTTTCTCTAATTAGTTCGGTTTCAATAACGAGCATATCGTAAATTGGTGTGTTTTGCTTAAAGTTAGCAAAGTCTAAAGAATTAGTTTGAAAGTAGTTTTCTACTTTGCGCAAATTTTTAAAATCAATTAAAATTCCTTTTGATTCAAGATAAGCAATTTTTTCTGATATTGGAATGTCTTTGTTTTTTGCTTCTTTTGAACTCAGGAAGTTAAGTGAGTAAAGTGCTGACTTTAAATAGTAACCAGAGCCACCAACTATAATTAGAGGTTTACTTGATTTTCCAATTAACGCTCTAACTGCTTGCTGGAACTCAAATGCTGAGTATTTAGAGTTAGGTTGGTAGTTTTTAAAAGAAAGCAAAAAATGTTCAACTCCTTGTTGTTCGGCTTCTGTTATTTTGGCAGTGCCAATATCTAGTCCTTTGTATACTTGAGTTGAGTCGGCATTGATGACTTTTAAATTAAATTTTTTGGCCAAAGCAACCGCAAGGTCAGTTTTACCGCTTGCAGTAATTCCTTGAATAACTATAACTTTTTTCAAAAATGTATACCTTTCTTTTATTTTTTAAAAAAAGAACTGCTTTTTTTAAAAAAAGCAGTTCTTAAAAACTTTTAAATTAGTGTACGACTAACTACAGTTTTAAAACATCAAAGTAAAGTAAGATAAACGAAACTGTGGCAATTAACAGACCAAGGAACACAAGGAAGGCAAGTAAGCGGTTAAACCAGCCTCTGTCTTCAACTTGTTGTGGCTGTACATAGTAGCCAACTGGAAGTACAGCCTGGTTTTCAATAGCGCGTGGTTTTTTAGCTTCTTTTTCAGCAAGTGAAAACACTTTGTAGGCTTCTTTTTCATCGGCTTCAAGGGCTTTTTGATTTGAGTCAAAATAACCGCCGTTGATTACCATGTTGTGAAATTCATGATCTGAGTATTTAGTCTTACAGCATTGGCAGCAGCATCCCATGTTAGTAACAGCGCCTTGTGAGTATTCTGTGTAGACTTTTCCGTCTGTGTTGTTTTTAGTGTTAGTAATGTAGTTAGTTGTGATGTTTCTAGTGATATTGTGAATTTCGTTTTCAGTTTTAGTGTGAGTCTCAGAAACGTTTTTATCGGAATTGAAAGACTCAGAAACATTATTTACATCAGTAATAACTTTATCTAAACCACTGGCTTCCATATCTTGAATTTCTCCTTCAACTAAATCGCTAGAATTTTCTTCGCTATCTTTTAGAACAACTTCTTCGGGCATTGTAGGTTCAGTAGTTGATTCTGCAAATTCAGTTAGGTTAGAGTCTTCTTCAATTACAGTAGGTTCGACTACTTTGGTAATTTCTTGAGTTGTAGAATCAACTGAATCAGTTAAAGGCTCGGTAGTTTCATTCGCAGTCTCTTTTGGTTTGCTTACAGAAGTTTCTTCTGCAGTTTCATTAACTTCAGTTGCAGTAGGTTCAACAACAAGAACTTCTTCAACTACTTCTGTTTGTGGTTCTGCGCTAACCTGTTCTTCGGTAATTTCAAAAACTGGTTCTTCCTTAACTTCTTCTTCAATGACTTCGGTAGTAGTTGGTTCTTCCACAACTTCTGAAACTGTTTCTAGAACTTCGGTTTCAGGTTCTTCTTCGTCAAAGTTAGAAATAGTTAAGTCTGAGTTATTTACGTCAACTTCATCAAAGTTAACCGGAACATACTCTTTAAACTGAATTTCAGAAGAATCAAATTGTCTAGTAGTAAGTTCAGGAGCATCGGTGTCTACTTCTTGGTTTTTAGTAACTTCGTCCAGTGTAAGTTCATATCCAAGATGATCTTCTGGAACAAAATATGAACCTTTAGTTTGAGCAGCGTGTGAAAGAATGTATTCAATAATTTCTTCTTTTTTCAGTTCTGAAGAAATTGGAATTTTGCGATCAATACAAAAACGTTCAAGTTGAATTACGTTTTTAGCCTCAATTTCTTTTTCAACATCTAAATCAAACTCATTTCTTTTCTTAAGTTCTTCAACGATGTTTTCAATAAATTGTTTTTTTCTTAATCTAAACGGAACGTTAACGTCGTATTTTTTACCAAGTTCGCGAATTTCTTTAACAGTAGATGAGTTAAAAAGCACTGGTCTAAATTCTTCTGGAGTTAAACCATCTAGCACGTTTTCAGGGTCTTTAAAAAGTGGCCAGATACCTTTGTTAAACTCATGAATTGCCTTGACAGGTTCATAAGTTGACTTTTCTGCTTGTTTAACTAGTTTTAAAATGTCGGCATCAGGTACGTTGTTTTCTTTCATTACATTTAAAAACAAGCACCAAAGTTCATCTAAGTATTGGCGGTTTAAGGCTTTTGAGTTAAAGTAAATCAGTAAGTTTTCAAGTTCGTATTCTGAGTAAATTCTAAACCAAGAAAGACGGTAGTTTAACTCAGATGCCAAAGACTGCAATTTTTGTCTG
>CAUUBG010000063.1:0-3779 GCA_963543345.1 uncultured Acholeplasmataceae bacterium
GGGGTGTTTCAAGAAAATCAGGCCGCGCAAAGTGATGCTTTACTTAAAGAAAGTGAACTAAACGAACTAATTTCTAATAAACCTAACTTTAAAGCAATTGAACTAAGTTCAATCACTGAGTTTAGTGGTGAGTTTAACTTAAAACTAATTGAAAATAGTTTAGTTTCTGTAGACGCATTTGCTTTGGAGCCAAATTACTTAAGAAAAACTGAAGCCGAGATTAACTATGATCAGAAAAATAACAGATGAGCCCACTTTAGGTTTAGTTTTAACTTCTTTAAAAGAAGACTTTAGACAAACTGAAGATCTTAAGTCACTTTCAAACCGTGAGGTTTACGGTTTTTTTAGCGAAGATACATTACTTGGTTATATTGTTTGGCTAAAAGTAGTAGATGTTGCCGATATTTTAAACTTGTTCGTATTTCCTGAGTACCGCAAATCTGGCAAAGCCACTGCTCTACTTCTTGACACAATCGACACACTTAAACAAGCCGGCACTAAAACTTTTTATCTAGAAGTTAAAAAGTCAAATAAGCAAGCAATCTCTGTTTATGAAAAAGTTGGCTTTAAGGTAGTTAGAGAAATTAAAAACTACTATGAAAACGAAGATGGGCTTGCTTATATGTACGGAGAGATGATATGAAAATTTTAGCAATTGAATCAAGCTGCGACGAAACTAGTGCCGCTGTTGTTGAAAACGGCACCAAGCTGCTTTCATGCGCTGTTCGCAGTCAAATTAAGACCCACGCTAAGTTTGGCGGAGTTGTTCCCGAAATTGCGGCTCGCGACCATGTTTTGGCGATTAACTTTGTTGTAGACCAAGCTCTGAAAGACGCTGGCATAAAACTAAGTGAAATTGATAAAATCGCAGTCACTCAAGGACCTGGACTAATTGGTGCTTTGTTTGTCGGAATTAACGCCGCACAAAGCCTTGCCTTGGCTTTAGACAAACCGCTAATCGGAGTTAATCACCTAGTTGGACATGCTTACGCTGCGGCTATTGGCAAAGAACTTAAGTTTCCGTGTTTAGTGCTACTAGTTAGTGGCGGACACACAGAACTTTTAATTTTACGTTCTCACCTTGAGTTTGAACATATTGGCCAAACTTTGGACGACGCAGTTGGAGAGTGCTATGACAAGGTAGCCCGAGTACTAGGATTTCCTTATCCTGGCGGCAAAACTATTGATGACCTTGCGCAAACCGGCAACCTTGAGGCTTTTTCTTTTCCAAGACCAATTTTAAAACAAGGTTTTAACTTCTCGTTTTCGGGACTAAAAAGTGCAGTTATCAACGCTTACGCTAAAATTGAAGACAAAGCTAATTTAAACAAAGCAGACTTTGCTGCATCTTTTCAAAAAGCAGTGCTGGACACCATTATTTATAAAACTAAAAAAGCCTTGAAGAAATACCCAGATTTAAAACAACTAATAGTTGGTGGAGGGGTTTCGGCAAACAAAGGCCTAAGATCAGCGCTTGCCAAGGAAATCAAAGGAGTCGAAGTTTTAATTCCTGAGTTTAAATACTGCACCGACAACGCCGCAATGATTGGCGCAGCTGCTTACTTTCAAGTCACTAAGTTTGGGGCAAACAAAGACCTGCGTTTAAAAGGTTACTCAGTTAATAACCTATAATTTATCTAGTGAGGACTTAAAAATGGAATCAAATTTTATTAAAACTATTATTGAAAACGACATAAAATCAGGCAAACACACAGAAATTATTACTCGTTTTCCACCAGAGCCAAATGGTTTCTTGCATATTGGACACGCCAGAGCCATCATTATTAACTTTGAACTAGCGAAAGCCTTTGGTGGGAAAACCTACCTGCGTTTTGATGACACCAATCCAAGTAATGAAAATATGGAGTATGTAAACAGCGCAATTGAAGACATTAAGTGGCTGGGCTATGAGCCGGCTGCTGTCTTTTTTGCTTCAGACTACTTTGACTTTATGTTTGAAAAAGCCGTTCTGTTAATTAAAAAAGGACTTGCTTATGTTGACCGCCAAACTGCCGAAGAGATTTCTCTGCAACGTGGAAACATTCAAAAACCTGGTACTAACTCACCCTACAGAGACACTTCAGTTGAGGAAAACTTGCGTTTATTTTTAGAAATGAAGGCAGGTAAGTTCGCGCCTGGCGAAATGGTGCTGCGCGCAAAAATTGACATGTCTTCGCCTAACATGAATATGCGAGATCCAGCGATTTACCGTATTACTAACCAAGAGCACTTTAGAAAAGGCAAAACCTGGTGTATTTATCCACTTTACGACTTCGCGCATCCTCTTGAAGACGCCAAAGAAGGAATCACTCATTCTCTGTGTTCTCTTGAGTTTGAAGACCACCGACCACTTTACAACTGGGTGGTTGAAAATACGGAATGCGAAAACCACCCCAGACAAATTGAGTTTGGCCGACTAAACATTGAAAACACTGTGCTTTCCAAAAGATATTTAAAGGCTTTGGTTGAAAATCAGTTAGTAGCGGGTTGGGACGATCCAAGAATGCCGACTATAAAAGGCTTAAAGAAAAAAGGCTACTCACCTGCAGCAATTCGTGCTTTTATATTGGGTGCCGGACTTTCTAAAACCAACGCAGATTGCTCTCACGAAATGCTAGATAGTTTCGTGCGCAGTGATTTAATGGAGACAAGTGTGCGCCTAAATGCCACAATTGACCCGCTTGAAGTTGAAATTACTAACTTTCCTGAAGGCGAAGTTGAGACTATCAAAGTACCACTACTTGAAGGAAAAGCAGAAAGAGACCTTTATTTTTCTCGCCATCTTTACATTGACAAAGCCGACTTTTTAAAAGAAAAGCCAAACCGCCAGTGGAAACGCCTTTATGTTGGCGGCGAAGTTAGACTAATGAACGCCTACTTTATTAAATGCGAAGATGTTGTTGTAGACAAAGCAGGTGAAGTTATTAAACTGCTTTGTACATATGACCCTGAAACTAAATCAGGCAGTGGTTTTGATTTGCGTAAACCAAACGGCACGATTAACTTTGTTGAAAAAACAACTGCTAAACCTGCTACTTTTTTCTTTACCGCTGACTTGATTGACAATAGCAAGGAAGGTGATTTAATCAAACGCTTTAACCGTGCATCTTTAGTTGAAAAACACGGTTTTGTCGAACCTTTTTTAAGTGGAGTTTCTGCAGGCGAAGTAGTTCAATTCATCAGACAAGGTTTCTTTTCAAAACAACAAACTAAGGATAATTCACTTGAGTTTGTTGAAACTGTTAAACTAAAATCTAACTTTAAAAAGTAATGATAGATTACTTAAAGGAATTAAACCCGCAACAAAAAGAAGCGGTTTTATGTAGTGAACCTAGTTATATAGTTGCAGGTGCTGGCACTGGAAAAACTAAAACTCTGACCACTAAAATCGCCTATCTGATAGATAAAGTTGGAATTTTGCCCACCAGAATTTTGGCGCTAACTTTTACTAACAACGCGGCTAAAGAAATGATGGAAAGAATAAAGCAAATTCTTGGAAATGAACATAAACTAAAATGGTGTTCAACTTTTCACGCGTTTGCCTATAAAATTTTGAGACTGCATATTGAAGATATACCTGGGCTAAATTACAAAAAAGATTTTTTAATTTTAGATGAACAAGATGCAACTTCTTTAATTTCTGAAATTAAAAAACAAGTAGATACTGACCTCAAATTAAGTAAAGGCACCATCCTTGAATGTATTTATAATTTAAAAACCTTTAATTTACTGAATTTTCAGTTAGAGGAAGATAAAGAAAATGCAGTTGCTTTTATTCA
>CAUUBG010000064.1:0-3755 GCA_963543345.1 uncultured Acholeplasmataceae bacterium
GATTTGCCAAGATTTTACATCAACAGAATAGAGTCACCTACCGAAGGTAAAAAAATAAAGCAAATTATTCAAAAAGTTAAAACTGCATACAAAAAGTCTCTTACTCAAGCAGCAGGAATACTGAAAAAAAGCATTAGCGAATATGTTTTGGAAACTGGCGAGACTTGGATAGTAAACTATTCCAATATTGATGAAAATGGTGAGATATATTTTGCTAAAGACTTATCTACACCAGGCAAACCTAATTATTTAAAAATTGACGAAATCAACCTAACCTTAGAACCGCTTAAAACACGAGGATGGTCTAGTAAACAAAAATTTATTAAGTTGCATAAAGAAAATAAACTATGTTTTAAAAACAGTAGGCCATATGAAATTGAATACCTAAAAGACGCTGTCAACAATGTATCTTCTGTTTTGGATTTTTATTCAAGACAAGGTACAAACGATTTAAAAAAGCTAGGTTTAAACGGGATATTTGACACACCAAAACCAGTTGAGTTAATTAAATTTTTAATTAGGTGCACGCAACACGAAAATGCCTTAATTTTAGATTTTTACGCTGGCAGTGGCACGACTGCTCAAGCGGTTTACGAAATCAACAAAGAAGACCAAAAACAACACAAATATATATTGATTCAGTTACCCGAGCCTATTAACAATAAAAATAAAGCATTTGAAATTTTAACTGCTTTAAATTACAAAGAACCTAAAATCAGCGATGCAATGATTTTTAGAATTAATAAATTTGCTGAATTAAATAAAATTGACACCAATTATCAGGAGGTTGTTTTTAGTGATAGACTTGCTTAAAAAAGGTAATTTTAAGCCAATAGACAACGAATTTTTACTAGAAGGGTTTTTGGCATTAGAAGAAGTAGCTAAAGTCCAAGAAAAATGGCAAAAAGGAGATACTGACAGTTTTATCAATGAAATTAGAGATTCAATGGTAGGACACTATTTAGGATATGAACTAATTAACACAGATAAACATGGATTTGACTGTAAATTGAGTCTAGATAAAGACGTGTTTCTAGAAGTAAAAGCAGCAAGTTATGATGCAAAAACTTGGGGCGCTACTTTTAATGACACAACAATTGAGAAGGCTAAATATTTCCAAGGTGACCAAGTTTATCTATGTCTTGCTGTCTGGAGAAAGGCAAGTGATTTACTTTTTATGGTTTATGGTAAAAATGCTAAACTAGGCTATTTACTTGAAGAAAAAGTTAGGAGTTTTTTAAAAGGAGAAGCAGGAGTCCGTTCTACTCAAACTGTATCTTTAGGACAACTGATTTTTGAGTATGGCTTTGATATAGTTTGCATAAAACCTA
Organism: uncultured Acholeplasmataceae bacterium; assembly: GCA_963543345.1. Lineage (GTDB taxonomy): Bacteria > Bacillota_I > Bacilli_A > Acholeplasmatales > Acholeplasmataceae > CALISC01. The sequence continues at coordinate 1,332 of CAUUBG010000064.1, forward strand.
AAAACGAAGTTAAAACTATTTTAAAATTAAAGTCTAAGCAGTTTTTCAATATTCCAGATTCTTGTTTTATTTCTCAGGCTGAATTTACTGAAAAATATAGCAATACTTCTAAATTTATCATTGCTGATAGCAACAAAGTCTAAGAAGTTAGCATAAAACAAACTCGTAATAAAAAGGTGTATTTCCACCTTAATTATTCGTGAGAGAATTTACAAGATGAACAAAATAGAATAGTATTTTTTTAAAAAAATACAAAAAACAACAGTTTTTTATATTATTGTAAAAAAACAAAAAAGCAAAAAAAATTTCTGTTTTAGTTATACAAGAATATCTTTTATTTACATGTGTTAAGCAAGAAAAGTAGAATTAAAAAGCACTAACTTCCGTTAGTGCTTTTTTAAAACTGTAGACTAATTTAACTAATTTTTGGTGAGAAAATAGATTTAAGCATATCTAAGTCAACACCACTTTTTTTAAGTTCGCCGTAAACTCCTGACTTAAATTTTTCAATTTCGCCAGTAGACTTAAGTTCACCCGCTACTGTGTCGTAGAGTTTTTTAGTATCAGCTGCGTTGATAGCTTGCCCTTTATTTATTTTGTCTTTTAGTTTATTAACTTCGTTTTTAATGTTTTTATTTTGAATTGTGTCTGTGTGTTTATCTAGCGCTTGAATTAAGTTTTCTTTTGTTTTCTTTAAGGTTTCAATTAGTTCTGAGTTAGCTTCGTTAAGCAGACACTTAACTCTAATTACTTGGTTTTCTTCGTCAAACTCAAGGTCTGGACTAATTGTGGTTTCTGGGGAAAGCGAACTTAAAATATTGTGAAAAGTTGGGTTTTTATCCAAGTAATCAACACTTTTTGAAAATAAATAGAGTAAATTAATTGCGCGGTTGTGAGAAAGTTTGATGTCTTTGCCAATTGTGATGTTAGTTTTTTTGTTTTCATCAAGTATATTTAATGAAATATTTTTGCCTTCAATTTTTGGTTTAACTACGGTGTCTACTACTGTTTGGAAAAATTTACCGTCAAGTCCAGGCTTGCCACTTACATTTGTGACAGTTAAGATTAAGCGGATGGTTAGCATAGGTTTACCGTCTACTTTTTTAATAAACGGTTTGATGTCTATTTTATATTTGACTTTAATTTCAGTTGAACCAATTTTAAAAGTACGCATCGCCTCGTCTTTTTTAAAACCACTTTTTTCCAAAAAGTAGCGATATAGTTGGTTAATTTCTTCCATTGAAATTGTCATGTAAAGTTCGTTTGCTTTGTTGTTTGTTTTGTTTAATGCACTCATGAAAATATCGGTGGTTTTTTGTTTAAAGTAGTCTTTTAACTCATCTTCACTTTTAATTGCAGGACGCTCTGTTTGAGTGACTTCGTCTTTTGCATAAATTTTGCTGGTATCTAGCGTTAATTTAACTGAGTTTTTAGAAACAGTGAAATCATAAAGTGAGTTTTCGTCCATAAACTCTTTAACAGTTTTAAGCAAACTCTTGTTTTTGGTTGTTCCGTTTGGATTAGTTTCTTCAACTTCGTAGTCTTTGTCAATTGACTTAGAAACATAACTCCACATGCCCGCTTTATTGATTTTTAAAACTGCGTTTTCTTTAGTGATATCCAAAGACACGTATGGTGCACTTTTAGCAATCATTTGTTTTAAACTATTCAAAGCGCTATCTACTGTTTTTTTGGCAAAAGTATCAGCGATTTTCTTGCCAAAAGACCAACTAATCCCAATTTTACCTAGCCATAGTTTATCTAAAGTTAGTGTAAGTTCGCCTGTTTTTTTATCTTCACTTAACTGAACACGAGCAGGTAAACTACTGTGAGACTCACCTAATGCCTTGTATGCGAAGTTAACATTTAGATAAAAAAAGTCGTTATCTTTAGTAAAAAACACACTTTTAATTCTTACGTAGTCGGGGTTGGTTTTATAAAGCGTTTTGTCGTTTGAATTATTTTCAAAATATGATTTATCCGCAATTTTTTTAGAGACAATTAAATGATTTAGAATTTGTGTTAAAGTTTCGGCGTTTAAGTCAAACTCAAACTTCTTTCCAGTTGCAGATTCTAGAAATATATGCTTTTCTACTTTTTCGCGTAAATTATCTACAAACTGATAATTTTTGGCGTGTTCAGGGGTTTTAACTGTATTAAAGTGCAGAGCAAATAAAGTGCCTGCAACAGCGAAAATACTAATAATTAGCACTAACAAGAGCAGTAATATTGTTTTAAAAAAGCGGCGCATAAATATACCTCACAATATCTAAATTATACCAAATATAGCAATTTTAAACGCCAAAATTATCCAGTAATTATCTGGTTATTTACAGTATTTTTTCTTTTTTAATATTAGAAAAATACACAACATCATAAGCACAACCTTTAGCGGAGTATGTTGAAGGGGAATAAAATAACGAC
>CAUUBG010000065.1:0-3744 GCA_963543345.1 uncultured Acholeplasmataceae bacterium
TTTTACAGTGTAAGTGATTTCTCTGTCTTGATATTCAGTTCTAGCATGTAATTCTAAACTTTCTGTGTCTTTTGCGACAACAAACTGAGTTTGCACAGCACCATCTGGAGCATAAGCCCAACCAAGGAAATTGTGAGTGTCTTTAAGGGTGTAGTTAGGTAAAGTGATACTTCTAGTTTTTTTAACTTTTAGTGTTTCAAAAGTTAAGGTATCAATACCTTCGCTTTTCTTAAAATTAACTGTGACTTCTTTTAATTTATAGTATTGGCGAACCTCAGTTGTGTTGTCGTCAGCGGCAAGTTTTGCTGTTAATTTATTGTCAGGATGAGTAGTGTCTTTTTCATAAAGTTGAGTGTCAAGGTTAGTATAATCTTGGTAAACGGCACCATCTTTGACATTTTGGTTAGTTTTGATTTCTTCAATTCTTTCGTAAGTATTGTCAAGTGAACTTTCTTTTCCTTGTTTTTCAAGTAAATGAACTACCTTGTAGCTGACTAAAGAATTTTCTGCATTGTTTTTAAAAACTGGATACAGTTTAGTGTATTCTTTTTTGGCTTTAAGTTCAGTTATGTATGTTTTGCTATTTTGGATATTTGACCAACCAAGAAATTCTTCGTTTTTCGCAAGTTCAAGTTCTTTGTTTGAAAAAGATACACTAATTTTTTCATTTAATTTGAACTTTCTTTTAGCTATTTCTTTTCCTGTTTTTGAGTGAAAAGTAATTTCAACATGACTGACAGTTCGGGCATTTTTACTTTTTATGCCAAAAACTGTTCCTAAAATAATTGCCAAAATAGCAACTATAATGACTAAAATACTAAAATATAAATATAATTTATTTTGACTAATTTTTTTCATTTTTATCCTCAGTAATTAGTTAATTCTAATCTAAATTTGTTAGTTTCAAATTTTTTAAGTTAATTTAAAGACATCAGCTAAACACTTAGCAACTCCGTCTTCTTTGTTAGTGTGCTCAGTAAAAAACTTAGCATGCGGGTACAAGACTTCGCGACTATTTCGCATAGCAACGCCATATTTTACTAAATCAAGCATCTCAACATCGTTAACATTGTCGCCAAAAGCAATCGTATGGTTTAAATCAACATCTTTTGATTTTGCGAGTTCCAATATTGAAATTGCTTTGCTTTGTCCTTTGATGTGAACTTCGTAAAGTGGGAAATTACCGTTTTCTGTAAAAACATCAAAGTAATATCTAAACCCAAGGCTAGCAAAGTTTTTGGAAATGTTTTCTTCAAAAATCTTGGCAGTGCCTGGCTTTAAAAGCACCAGCGCTCCTGGAAAATCTGGTAAAGAATCACTAACTTCCTTGGTAATTTCAATAATTTTAACCTCAGATTGACCAGCAAAAAAAGAAAATCTTGCCAGTCGGTCGTCATAATTGTAGACATAACATAAATTATCTACATTAAATAAGTAACTTTCAACTATACTTGCATTTCTATCAACTAAACTCAAAAACAGTTCAGGCTTAATGTAGTTTCTAAACACAGTTTTACCTGTATGCATATCAATTAAAGTAGCCCCGTTGTCAGCGATTATATATTTTGACTTAAGCGCTAAGTTTTTATAAATATAGTCAACACCAACCTTTGGTCTACCTGATGCTAAAATCACCGTATGTCCATTTTTTTCAACTTTGTGCAAAGTCTTTTTCGTAAATTCAGAGTAATCTGAACGTTTTTCAAGTAGCGTACCGTCTAAGTCTATAAAAATAGTGTGCTTAGTTTTAGGGTCAAAATGTTTTAAAAGTGCTTCTGCTCTCTTGTTTGTCTCACTAATTTTTGTAAGTAAAACATCGCTTTGTTCGCCGCTGCCAGTTAAAAGATAGCCAGTGTCTTTACTTTCGTTTACTTTGTTGGTGTTTTTAATTAGTTTTTTATAATTTTTATTTGGGTTAGTTTTTGCTTTTTTAACTGAATAAACAATTAAATAAACAACTAACGCTAAAAAACCAATACTAATAAAAATATCAGCGACATTACAGTTAAACGCCAGTTTACCTTGAATGAAGGGAAAAACTATAAAGTCAGTAACTCCTTCTGGCAAAAAAATACGTTCGAACGCATTGCCAAGTGCTCCACCTGTGAGCATCGGCAAGATAAAGGCGGCCATTATTTTATTTTCTTTGTAAATAAAATAAGACTGAGCAACCAGTAAAGTAGCTAAGCCAAGTAGAGTAATTATCACTAAAAAAACTCTGCTTTGGCTAAATGAACCGTAGGCAGCACCTCTGTTTTTGATGTGCGAAAACTCAAGTAAATAAGGAATGATAGTTTTGTTTTCGCCAAGTGGTAAGTTAGCTGCAACTAAGGCTTTAGAAATTAAGTCAAAAGCCACAACACTTAACAAAAAACCAAGTGAAACTAAAGGAATGGTTAAGTTGCTAAGTATCTTACTTTTCTTCATTTAACCCAAAATGTTGAACTTCAATACCAACTGCTTCCGCCATTTTTTTAGAAGCAGCGGTTTGTGGCGAGTCCGGCATATACATCTGTTCGTAAATTACTTTTTTAATTCCGGCTTGAACTAGATGCTTCATGCACTCTGAACACGGAAAGTAGTTAACATAAACTACGCAGTCTTTAACTGCGGTAATTGAGTTAAAAATTGCATTCATCTCAGCGTGCACAACATAAGGATACTTAGTGTTTTCATAAGAACCTGAGCGTTCCCACGGAAAATTATCGTCAGAAATTCCACGCGGAAAACCGTTGTAGCCAATTCCAACAATTCGTTTATCTGCATTAACTATGCAAGCGCCAACTTGGGTATTGGGGTCTTTTGAGCGTTTTGCCGACAGTTTAGCAATCCCCATAAAATACTCATCCCAAGAAATAAAGTTTTCTCTTTTCATTATTCTTGCTCCTTAACAGCAATTCCAAGTTCTTCTAGTTGTGTGTCCCAAACAGAATTTGGCGAATCGTTCATTAAGTCACGAGCAGACTGAGTTTTAGGGAAAGCCACAATGTCTTTTATATTTGTGGTATTACACATAATCATGACAATCCTATCTAGACCAAGACCAATTCCACCGTGTGGAGGAGTTCCATATTGGAAAGCCTCAATTAAGAAACCAAACTTTTGTTTGATGTCTTCGTCGCTAAGACCTATTGTTTTAAAGATTTCAGCCTGTAGATTAGAGTCATGAACACGAATTGAGCCAGAGCCAAGTTCGTATCCATTTAGCACAAGGTCATAATGTCTAGCTAAACATTTTTTAGGATTTTTCTTAAGCATCTCAGGGTTTTTAGGCTGAGTAAAAGCATGGTGCATTGACTCAAGGGCTTTGGTCTCAGGATTTACTTCAAATAAAGGAAAGTCTGTAACCCAAAGAACTTTAAAGTCGTTTGGTTTAATTAACTCAAGTATATTGGCAATTTGCACACGAACTGCTGCTAAACCCTTTGAGACTTTTTCGTATTCGCCAAGTCCAAAGAAAATAATTTCACCTGGTTGTAGGTTTAGTTTTTCAATTTCTTTATCTGTTAGTTCTTTTGCTAAAGATCCGCTTACTTTGCCGTCTGCTACTTTTAAAAATGCAGTTTTTGCAAGTGAGTTTTTTAAGGCCAGAGCACTAAGTTCATCTAAAACTTTGCGTGTAAACTTATCGTTTGCTTGAAAACGAATACCACGAATAGATTTAAATGAGTTAATAAATGATGAACACGCTGCTTTTAGCCAAGCAAAGTCAGTAATTTCTAAGTCGTATCTTAAGTCTGGTTT
>CAUUBG010000066.1:0-3703 GCA_963543345.1 uncultured Acholeplasmataceae bacterium
TTACTCTGCGTTTTTTGTATATTTTTATTATTTATTACTCTGCGTTTTTTGTATAAGTATTTTGCCTTTTAGTGTAAATGCCTTATAATATACGCGAAAGGTGGGAAAAGATGATTTTTAAAAGAAAAATACACGATAAATTACTTAAATGGAAAAATGAAAGTCAGGGTAAAACAGCTCTACTGATTGAAGGTGCCCGTAGAATTGGTAAATCAACTGCTGTAGTTGAATTTGCAAAAATCAATTACAAAAGTTATATTTTAATAGACTTTGCTAATGAAGACGAGCAAATCAAAAACCTATTTTTTAACAACTTAAACGATTTAGACAGTTTTTTTATGTATCTTTCTTTGCATAAAAAAACTAAACTTTATGAAAGAAACACACTAATAATTTTTGATGAAGTTCAAAAATTCCCCAAAGCCCGAGAAGCCATTAAATATTTAGTTAAAGATGGCAGATATGACTACATAGAAACTGGCTCTTTAATTTCTATTAAAGAAAATGTCAAAGGCATCTTGTTGCCTTCAGAAGAACGAAAAATTAGTATGCACCCTATGGACTTTGAAGAGTTTACCTGGGCAATTGGAAACGAACAGATAGTGCCTTTTATTAAAAAAGCATTTGCTGAAATGAAGCCAATTGACAAACATATACACGAACTTTTAATGGAAACTTTTAGACTTTACTTAGTTATAGGTGGTATGCCTAAAGTTATTTCTACTTTTTTAAAAGAAAATAAACTGTTTAAAAGTTGTTTAGACGACAAAACAGATATTTTGGAAACTTATCGCGGTGACATTTTTAAAATAGAGCGAACTTACAGAGAAAAAGTTTTAAATGTTTTTGACCAAATCCCTAGTTTTTTGGCGCAATACGAAAAACGAATTAAATTTACTCAGCAAGGCAGCGCTGCTAGAAGCAAGAACTACGAAGATGCGTTTGCCTGGTTAAAAGACTCAAAAATTTGTAACATTTGCCCAGCGGTAACAGATTCAAATATCGGCCTTGCTTTATCTGAGTCAAGTAGTTACTTAAAATGCTACATGGGAGACACAGGTCTACTTTTGGCCAAAACTTTTTCAGATAAAGAAAGTGAAAAAACTCAAATTTACCTTGATTTACTAAACGACAAACTATCTATTAACAAAGGCATGTTTTTTGAAAATATAGTCGCCCAGATTTTAACTGCAAACGGACACAAACTTTATTTTTATAGTCATTATTCAAAAGAAAAAAAGAGAAACGACATTGAAGTTGATTTTATAATCACAAGTAATGAACCTTTTGGCAAAATCACCGCAATTGAAGTCAAATCAGCGAAAAACTATAAAACCACATCACTAAATAAGTTTAAAGAAAAGTTTTTGTCAAGAGTTGGTAAGTGTTATATTATTCATCCCAAAAACTTGCATGTTCGCGAAGATGGAGTAATTTGTATACCTGCTTATATGGCGATCTGTCTTTAAGATTAGTTTTGCTAAAATAACCCAATTTAACACAAAACTCAGCAACAACTTATAAAAAAATGAAACAAGGCATCTTGTTTCATTTAAAAGTACTTATGGTGGAGGTAAGGAGATTTGAACTCCTGTCTTTAAAGGTCTAACCCTAACCGTCTACATGCTTAGTTTATTTAGATATTTAGTTAAAATCCAGTAAAATAAACAAACTAGAAATTAACTTTGAGTTTAAGTAATATCTAGTTAAAACTCAAAAATAGTCTAGATATTCTGCATACATAAGGAAAACATTTTTTAAAAAAACTGCAGAAGTTCTTTAAAAATGCTATACGCGATTTAAATTAAGCGTATAAAATAGTTTGTTGTGCTCTTGGCACGAATAATGGTTTTGCGTTTATAAAACCTCGCGTTTTTACGTGCGCAACCACGGCATGCAAGTTAATTTCAAACACGTTAAATCGAATCCGAAATACCCCCGTTAAATTTAGTTTACCCGCAATTTAACTTTTTTTCAACTTGTTAGAGTTTTCAAATGTTTTTATTTGAAAAAAAAACGGCAATAAGGTAAACTTAAATACGTTGGGGAAGCCCAATATTTTTTTAAAAAAGTTATTAAAACACGGAGAACCGTGTAAAAAAGGAGGAAATATGCCAACTATTCAACAATTAGTTGTCAAAGGTAGACAAAGAAAAAACTCTAAAACTAAAGCACCCGCTCTAGGCTACGGCTTTAATGCATTAGAGAAACAAAATTCTTACTACGCATCTCCACAAAAACGTGGAGTTTGTGTCAAAGTTAGTACAATGACACCCAAAAAACCCAACTCAGCACTTCGTAAATACGCTCGTGTTCGTTTAAGCAACGGAACCGAAGTTACTGCGTATATTCCAGGAGTTGGTCACACTCTGCAAGACCACAGTGTGGTTTTAATCAGAGGTGGACGTGTAAAAGACTTACCAGGTGTGCGCTACCACATTATCCGTGGTACTCTAGATACAGCCGGTGTACAAAACCGTCAGCAGGCTAGATCTAAATACGGCGCTAAACGTCCAAAAAAATAGAGAAAGGAGAAATTGAATAATGCCAAGAAAAGGTTATATTCCTAAAAGAGATGTTCTTCCTGATCCAATTTACAACTCTAAGTTAGTTACAAAAGCCATCAACACTATCATGCTTGACGGAAAAAGAGGAACTGCTCAATCTATTTTATACAATGCATTTAAACGTATTGAAAAAGAAACTGGCCAAGACGGACTTGTAGTTTTTAAAGAAGCACTTAACAATGTAATGCCTGTCCTTGAAACTCGTTCTCGCAGAATTGGCGGTCAAAACTACCAAGTTCCGGTGGAAGTTAAACCAGATAGACGCCAAGCACTTGGTCTTCGTTGGTTAATTACTTACTCTCGTTTAAGAAAAGAAAAAACCATGGAAGAACGTTTTGCGAAAGAAATCCTAGACGCTCGCCAAGGTTTTGGTCAATCTGTTAAGAAAAAAGACGACACTCACAAAATGGCAGAGGCTAACAAAGCGTTTGCTCACTATAGATGGTAGTTTAAGATGCCTAGAAAAACTTCTTTAAAAGAAACTAGAAACATCGGTATCATGGCGCACATTGATGCCGGAAAAACTACAACCACTGAGCGTATTCTTTACCACACTCACCGTATCCATAAACTAGGCGAAACCCACGAGGGTGCCTCTCAAATGGACTGGATGGAGCAAGAAAAGGAACGTGGTATCACAATTACTTCAGCCGCTACTACTGCCTACTGGCGTGAACATCGTCTAAACATCATAGACACCCCAGGCCACGTGGACTTCACCGTTGAAGTTTCGCGATCTCTTCGTGTACTTGATGGCGCGGTTACAGTTCTTGACGCTCAATCTGGTGTGGAACCGCAAACTGAAACTGTTTGGCGACAAGCTACTGACTACCTAGTTCCGCGTATTGTTTTTGTCAACAAAATGGACAAGGTTGGTGCGAACTTTGAAAACGCAATTGCAACAATTCACGATCGTTTGGGCGCAAACTCCGAAGCCGTTCAATGGCCAATTGGTGCAGAAACCGAGTTTAAAGGAATTATTGACTTAATTACTCGCAAAGCCTACATCTACGACGAAGGTATGGACGAGGTTACTAAGGAAGTTGAAATCCCTGCCGAGTACAAGGAAATCGTTGAAACTAAACGTCAACTACTTATTGAAACCGTTGCTGATTTTGATGAAGAGTTGATGGAAA
>CAUUBG010000067.1:0-3640 GCA_963543345.1 uncultured Acholeplasmataceae bacterium
CAACTAGCAGAAATAAAAAAGGATTTGGTTATTTACCAAATCCTTTTTTAAATTTCTAAAAAGTATTAGTCTTAGAAGCGCAAGAATTGTTCTGCGTCTAAAACAAAAACTACAGCACCACCGACTTCAACTGATACTGGAATTGAAGAAAAGCCGCCAAACTCATTTAAAATAGTGCTTGGCACATCTTTTCTGCGTTTTTTGGAGTTATCGTCAATGATGTCTAGAACTTGCGGAACTAACTCGTCGTTGACACCAATTAAAAATGTCGCGTTTTTAGAACGAAGAAACCCGCCAGTAGTCACCAATCTAGTAGTTTGAAACTTGTTTTGGTTTAAAGCGCGTTGAACCTTATTGGCGTCGTCGTTGGTAATGATTGCAACAATTAGTTTCATAAATTAAATCTCTTTTGATTTTGAATATAGCAGAAATTAGTATTTTTGTCTGCGAATTTTGCCATCTAGTTTATGAATTACTAAACTACCGCCGTTTTTTTCAATTAAGGCCTCCGCATAAGCAACTGCTTCTTTTTGAGTTTCAAAGAACTTAATAGTTTTATCTGAACCTTCTTTTCTAACTCTCCACATTTTATAGTTTTCAGTTTTAGGTTCTTTGTTTTGAGATACGTGATAGATTGTTGTGTTTTCTGCCATAATTTCCTCGCTTTGTCTACTTAAATTATAGCAGTAAACCGCTTTATTTTGCAGCGTTAGTTTATTTAAATTTTTTTCTGTTTGTAAAAAAAATTGAAAAATTTTATTTTAATTGTGTTTTTATATATCAAAAGTTGTAAAATATAGGTGTATGCAAGACAAAGAAATTTTTATGTTGCTCTCTGATGCCAACAAGCTGATTAAAAATGTAGTTTATGTAAATCAATCTACTGAATACATTTCGCTTTTATTTAAGCAAAATGTTAAGAAGGCTAAATTTTTCGTGCCGTCTTCTATTCAAAACAATATTTTTGAAATTTCTCAACTTTACGGCGTCAACATTACGCGCTCTCGTTTTGATAAACTTTTCTCAGGTGCCATTAAACCTGTAAACTCAACTGAGTCTGCTCTACTTAACTACACTAAGTTAATTAAAACAGTGTTTTTAAATTACAAAGACATCACTATTGACATCAGTACAATTGAGTTTTTTTACAACAAAATCAGTGAGGGTCTGAAAACCAACAGTCTGCTAAAGGCTTACCGCAAGACAAGATTTACAAATTACTTTAACATTTCTAGCGAAAAAGCCGACCGTTATGAGGGTGTGAAGGCTAACGAAATTAAAAACAAATTAAGAGAAATTTGTGCGGAGTACAACGCAGAGTTGGCGACTTACCCAGACTTAAAATTATTTATCATTCCGCGTTTTATTGCGCAGTTTATCTACATCTCTCCGTTTGTGCGTTTCAACTATATAATTGCTAATTTGTTGATCCACACGTGCTTACTTAAAGAAGGCTACGCGATTTCTAGAGTTGGTAAGTTAGATGAGTTTTTAAACCGCTATAAAGACAAATTGGAATTAACGCTGGTATATGTTCAAAAAAATCTAAACGCCGGCACCGACTCAACTATTGACTTCATTAAGCTCTTTACCGAAATTTTGGCCAAGACTTACCAGGACTTTAGAGTGCAAATCTCGGCAATTGAAGCGGGTAAAAAAGCAGTTGATATTGTCAGGAAACAAATTAAAGATAAGTTCAAGGTTTTCACCAAACGAGAAATTATGAAAGAGTGTCCGTATTTCTCTAAAATCACGATTGAAAGAACTTTGGCGGCTTTGGTTAAAGAAAACTTTGTCTTAATTCGCAAACAAGGTAAAAGCACTAGATATTTCGTTAACTAAACTAGTGTTTGATTGCTAGTGTTTTCACTTAAAGTAAATATTAAAAAGCGTAATTACAGTCTTTAAAAGGCTTGTAATTCCGCTTTTATTTTGTCCCAAAATTAAAATAGAGATAAGTTTTTAAGTCTTAAACTTTTCGCAAATTTATAACTTACTAAGCATTTTATTGATAATTTTAATACTTTGTAGATATCTTTTTCAGCGTCTTTTTCCTTGTGCTTATTGTTTTGTTTCTAAAAAATCTGTTTAACTTATTTTCTATTATTCAATACAAGAAAGTCTGCACAAAACACCAGAGAAGAAAAAAACTGAACTCGCACAGGTAGCGGTAAAAACAAACTACCTAATGCACACCACAACACCGAAAACACCGCGGACGTAGCTATTGCTCAAGTTTCCATCAAATTTAATGCGGTACGCGGTCGGGTTAGAGTCTGGATGCTGAGTAGCAATCCACCATTGCAAGTAGTTGCCGTTGTGGTAATAAAGTGCAGAGACAGACGGCTCAATAAATGAAGATATGCTTGTACCACTGTACGAAGAAGCGAAATTGTTATATTGTGTCAAAATAGCTTTTGCATAATCAGTAGGCTCACGATTTAATTTTGAATATTGACCACTATCTAAAGCAGGTTTAACACTAAACTAGCCATCGTCATATGTCGGCATAAATGTGCCTTGATTAATATATGAGCCAATCATTGCAACAATTGATTTTAAAATAGAGTTCACTGGTTTAGCGTTATCTTTGTAATTTTCGTAATAAATATTATAAGGTGAAAAATCAATAATTTTTTTAGTGAACCAAAATTTTGCTTTGGAATTTTTACAAATTCTATATCTTCAAATTTATAGTAATTTCCGTTGAATTTTTTGTATCTGTTGTTGTATTTGTCTATGTAGTAATAACGTGTAAACTTTATGGTGTAGTTTTTGCCTTTTGAATTAAATGGAATTTCTTTTTCAGATTCAAAGCTATATTTGATTCCTTCTGGGTTGTCTACTTTAGTTTGTGGATATTTACCAATTTTTTTAACAGGTTCAGCAATATAAAGTGTGACTTTAAGATGTTTATTTACTAAAGTTTTTTCAAAATAGTAATCAAGTTTGCTTTAGCCGCTTATTAAATTTGACTTCTTTTTCCTTATTTTATACACAAAGACTGCTCTTAAAATTTCTTTTACATTCGGAGTAATAACCGCGGAACACACTTACTTGCTAACGCGCAATAGTTGACACAAATTTTACCTGCTTTAAAAAAAGAAAAGGCCCTCTCGGGCCTATTTTTCTTTGGATTGGTCTTCTTTTTTCTTTTGTTCAAGAACAAGTTGACCTTTGTAGTATCCGCATTCTGGTGTTACACGATGTTGTAGTGTAAATTCACCTGTTTGTGGGCAAACTGTAAGCGCAGGACGTTGAAGTTTAAAATGAGTTCTTCTTTTACGTTTAGCAGTTTTTCCAGTTCTTCTAAATGGAACAGCCATATAGATACCTCCAACTGACAAACATTATAGCAAAATCTCTTATTTTAACCAAATAAAAAGCAAGTTATTTTAGTTTTCTAACGAACCTAATTTTACCAGTTATCGCAGTTTTTAAATTAAGTAAAATTAAACGATTAAGTTGTAAATTGATTAAAAAATTTGTTTGGTTTTCATCAACACAAAGGTATTTGCCAGGAAGTGGTAAAACCTTTTTTGCGTTTAAAAGAAAGTAATGTTTTTCGGGTGCTACTTCATAAAAAACATCAGTGCCAAGTAATCTTTTAACTAACTTAAAATTGCCAACTTTTTGTGCA
>CAUUBG010000068.1:0-3626 GCA_963543345.1 uncultured Acholeplasmataceae bacterium
AAAATGGCTGTACTTTAGTTTCTTTTAACTTTACATATTTTTGTTTTAAGTTTAGAGTTGTGATTTTAGTTTTAAAAATTAAAACTAAAATAAAGTAAACCAACACTAAAAGCAAGGATATAGTTGTAAAAATAGGTTTTGGTGCTTTTAAAAAATAAAGCAAAAGTACTGTGAGTAGGACTGCTAAAAAAGCAGTCCACAATACGGCTAAATATATTAGTTTAGTTTTTTGAATTTTTTTGCTATTCAATTCTTGCCTTAATAGTACCGTCGCGACGAGTACTTTGAACTAAGTTTCCGTTTGACGAGTAGTAAACACCGTTGAAATTGCCTGTTTCGTCGTACTTAAGTTCTTCTTTAAATTCAGTTCCTGAAGCAAAATACCAACCTTTAAACTTATCACCGTATTTAGACGTAAGTTCTCTAGTTAGTTCAACTAGTTTTTGAATTTGTTGGCCAAATAGCACATCAACTTCATATCTTTTGCCATCGGCGATAATTGTGATTTGATATTCCACTGGCAAGAAATAAGGCCAAAGGGTGATATCTTCAAAATATGTTTTTTCTTTAAGTGAAAGCACTACAGAGTTAACAGGGTCAAAGTCAGGCAGACTAGGGTCAGTTGTTGACCAACCTTTAAAATCATAGCCAGTTCGTTTAGCACTTGGTAGGTTAGTGCCTTTTGTAAAGTCGTATTTAGTAGGAATGTCTCCTTCTATTACAGTGCCGGTTTCAAGTGTAGCAAAGTTGATTTTAATTTCTGTAAACTCAATTTTGGCAAACAAAGCAGCAGATTCCTTAAAACGGTGTGTCTCAAAGTTAACCTCTTCTGCGTGTGTAGGGTCTAAGTACCAGGCGATTATTTTGGCGGGAGCAAAAAGTTCGTAGCCTGGTTGAATAACTTCACCTTTAGCGTTAACTTTTTTGGCAACCGGTTTGTTTAACTTAATTCCGTCTTTAGGAACTTCTTTAAACTCACTTGGCGCAAGATGACCTTGCGGAATGTAGTAAGCAATTTGGATACCTTTTACTTTATATGAACCACAAGCTACAAATAAAGTTAAAGTTAAAAAAGAAAACAAGACAATTAGTAATTTTTTTGCCATTATTTTTCCTCCTTAATTTCAGCTTTCATTGCTTTAATTTCGCTTGGTGAAGCGAAAACAAAGTGGCCAGGTTTAACTTCTACCATTTCAGGTACTTCAACGTCGTAAGGGTGAGAAGTCGGATCGTAGTAAATTCGTCTACGACTACGTTCATAGTCAGGGTCAGGTTGTGGGATTGCAGAAAGTAGAGATTTAGTGTAAGGGTGTAGTGGATTTTTAAACAGTTCATCAGAGTCTGCCAGTTCCACAATTTTACCATAAAACATCACAGCGATACGGTTTGAAAAGAACTTCACAACCGAAAGGTCATGGGCCACAAATAAAATAGTTAAACCTAGTTTTTCCTTTAAGTCTTGAAGCAGGTTAATAACTTGCGCTTGGATTGAAACGTCTAGGGCAGAGACTGGCTCGTCGGCAATAATGACTTCAGGTTCCATAACAAGTGCACGAGCAATTCCGATTCGCTGTCTTTGTCCACCTGAAAACTCATGCGGGTAGCGAGTTGCGTATTCTGGCGCTAGCCCTACTTGAAGGAGTGCTTTGGTAACTCGCTCTTCTAGTTCCTTGCGGTTTTTAATACCTTTGATTCTAAGACCTTCTGCAATAATTTCTTGCACGGTCATACGTGGGTTTAGACAAGAAATTGGGTCTTGGAAAATCATTTGGATTTTAGACGCAGCGACTTTTGCAGATTTAGAGCGGTGCTCACGCGAAACAAACTTAATTTGTTTAACTAAGGCTTTGGACTTTTCTAAAAAGTCTAACTTAGCGTTTAGATAAGTTTGGTATTTAGGGCTAAATTTCTCTAGCACTTTTGAGTTTTCGGTAATATATGCGTAGTTTTCTTTAATTAAAGGTCTAAAAATCAGTCCTTTTTTGGTTTTTGCTAAAACTAGTTTATTGTTAGTTAAAATAAAGTAGTTTTTAATGCGTGTTAAGAAAAATGCGCAAGACTCAAGTAGTTTAACTGCTAAAAATCTTGGTCTTTCTTTAAACCAATATTTAAAGAAATTCACAAATCTGCGACGTTTAAGTGCTTTGTGTTCACTAAAGTCTTTAGCAGTTTTGACAGTAATTTCGCTTAACTTATCTACATCTTTTGCGTATTTTTTAGAAAGTCCAAAGCAAGCAAAAAGTCTAGCAAGTAAATAATTATTTAAATAACCTTTTTTAGGAAGATCGGCGTTTGCTTTAAACTCTTCAATTTCATTGGCTTCGCGAACGTACTGAATATCAGTTTTTTCTTTATGAAAAGTATCTAACTCTTTGAGTTTAGCCTGCATTTCTTCTTTAGAAATGATAGTTTTTGCGTTTTCTTCAATTAAAGGCAGGTACTCTTTTTCTAGACTTAAAATAGTTTGCACGTATTGTTCTTGAAAGTCTTTCTTTAACTCAAGTTTAGTGTTTTTAGTCAAAGCTGCGGAATCATTGATGCCAATAATTTTTTGGCGGTACGCTTTTTTGGCTTTCTTTAAAGCAATCTTGTATTCTTTTTCTTTGGCGTTGTAGGTAAAAGAAATAATTTCTTCGCGTTCTGCCTTGTAGTTTAAGTTACCTTTTTGGACTTTAGCGGCATAAAAGTTTTTAATGTCAAAAATCTTGTTTTTATAAAGCAGACTTTTTTCGCGTTCTGCTAAATACTCAGCCTTTAAGTCTTGGCGGAATTTATGGATTTTAGCCTTATCTGCAAGATAATTTTCTTTAAACTCACTAAGTCTAGTGGTTGCTTCTTTAGTTTTGGGAAAAACTGAGTTAAGTAGAGTTGTTTTGTATTCTCGTCTGGCTTTTTTTAGTTTAGAAACTAAGTCGCCAACTCCAGCAACTATAGTCTGACCTCCTAAAACCACGCGGCCGTCTGAAGGCTTGTATAGTCTAATAATAGTACGACCAGTTGTGGTTTTTCCACAACCGGACTCACCAACTAAACCAAACACTTCACCTTTAAAAACATCAAAAGAAACGCCGTCTACAGCTCTAACTTTTAGTCGGTTTTTGCCAACTCCAACTTTAAAGTGTTGTTTTAAGTTTTCAACTTGTAAAAGAGGAGTTTTTGAGTAGTCAACTTTATGCTTCATGAACTTTACCTCTCTTCTTTTTGATTTCTAAAACCGCTTTTGGCGGAGTTACTTTAGGGGCATTGGGATGCAAAAGCCAAGTCGCAGCATAATGTGTATCTGTGACTTTAAACATTGGTGGTGCTTGCTCAAGGTCTATCTGCATGGCGTACTTGTTTCTTGGTGCAAAAGCATCTCCTTTGATTTTTTGAGTTAAGTTTGGCGGAGTTCCACCGATTGCGTCTAATTTCTCAGAAGTAGCCAAAGACGGCATTGAAGAAAGTAGGGCCCAGGTGTAGGGATGTCTAGGGTTGTAAAAAATCTCGTCAGTTGTGCCGATTTCAACAATTTTACCCGCGTACATCACGGCAACTCGGTCAGCAATATTAGCGACCACTCCAAGGTCATGGGTAATAAAAATAATAGAAAGATTGCGCTCTTCTTTGAGTTTTTGAATTAACTCAAG
>CAUUBG010000069.1:0-3618 GCA_963543345.1 uncultured Acholeplasmataceae bacterium
TTTAGCAGAGTTTGAACATACTCAATTTCGCTACGCTGAACTTAAAACCAAAACAAAAGCAGCAACACTACTGCTTCACGAAGCCGTTTCTACCTACCAAACACCTGATAACATCCAAGATTCTGCAATGGCGAAGTTGTATTGTTCAAAAGTAGCGGTTGAGGCCGCTGACTTTGCTGTGCAAATCCACGGAGGATATGGCTATATGACTTCATTTATTGTAGAGCGACTATACAGAGACGCTAAAATTACCGAAATTTACGAAGGAACTTCTGAAGTTCAAAAAATAATTATTGGCCAAACCCTGTTAAAGAAATGAAAACAGCAGTTTTAGTAAAAGTAGTTCCCAATACCACTAAGTTTGAGTTCAACAAAGAAACCAACACTTTAGTGCGTTCAGGTGAACAAATAATTAATCCAGACGACTTAAAAGCAATAGCACTTGCACAAAAATTAAACTCAGACATTGAAGTAATTTCAATGGCTCCACTTTTCCATAAACCTGTGTTGTCTTCAGTGTTTGCATATAAAAATGTTAAAAAATTAATAATCTTAAGCGACTCTGCGTTTTCAGGTTCTGACACTGCTGCAACTGCAAAAGTTTTAGCTGAGTTTTTAAAAACCCAAAATTACGTCTACATTTTTGCAGGCTATCAAGCACTAGACGGAGACACCGCGCAAGTTGGACCTTCAGTTTCTACACTGCTAGATGAAACTTTGATATCTTGCGTATATGATATAACTAAACAAGGAAGTTCTCTAAACGCTTATGTAAACTCAGATTTTGGTGATTTAGAGGTAAAAATTCCTAAAAAAGCGCTAATTACCGCGACTTCCAAACAATCAAGTTCACCGCTTTTAGACTTAGCCAACTTAAGTAATTTAAAAGAAGAAAACATCCAAACTTACACTAACCAAGACTTAAAGATAGAAAATACTGAACTGGGTTTAAAAGGTTCGCCAACTAGAGTTAAAAAAACTTTTTTAAAAACTTTTCCCAAAAAATCTACAGAAATTTTGAAAGTTGACACAGACTCAGCTGCCTCAGTTTTGGCCAAAGAATTTAAAGAGTTTTTAAAATAAGGATATACACATGAAAAATATTTTTATTTTAGGTTTTTTAAATCAAGACAAACATATAGTTTCTGGAACTTTTGAGCTGATTTCTGAGATAAATCAAAAAAACTTAGATTCAGTTGCAGTTAACGCGCTGATTTTAACAGACACAGACTTACCAACTAAAGAAGTGACAAAACTAAAAAACTTTGGTTTTAGCCACGCATACATCTTAACTTTGCCAAAAGACTACTTTTTAAATGTCCAAGCAACTGGCAAAACTATTTTTAACTTATTTAAAAAATTACGAACTCCAGATATCTTTTTGTTTCCCTCTGGTATTTTTACTCGCAATTTAGCCCCTGTTTTAACAACCTACTTCAAAGCAGGGCTAACCGCGGATACCACAGGACTAGAAATTGAAGCAACCACTGATTCACTTAAACTAACTGCTGTCAGACCTGCTTTTTCTGGGAATATTTACGCAGAAATTATCTATCCCAATTCTTTGGTGCAAATGGCTACAGTTAGACAAGGGCTATTTGAGTTAAAAGAAAAGCCGAACCCCGAGATGCAAATCACAAAAATTCAGGCAAGACAAGTCAAAGAACTTAACTTTAAACCGATCTTAAGTAAAATAAAAGAAACCTTTTCATTTCAAGGTAAAGAAATTATTTTTGACTTAGGGCGTGGTGCTGAAAGTTCTGCTAAATACTTTGCTGATTTTTTAAATCACTCAAAAGTTGCAGTTGGTGCAACCAGAGGGTTGGTGCAAAAATCTGTGTTTGCAAAAAACAGACAAATCGGTCAAACTGGCTCTGCAGTTGCTCCTAATTTGCTAATTTGTTTTGGAGTTTCTGGATCAAGTCAACATTTGGCTGGAATTCAACGAGCTAAAAAAATTATTTCTGTTAACTTAGACGAAGCAGCACCACTTAATAAATATGCAGATTTAGTTATTGTTGGAAATGCCAACGAAATAATTCCTAAGTTTATTAAACTAATTTCTAAAAAGGAGATTTAAATGCAAAACAAAGTCTACATTGTTGCCAAAGGCCGTAGCGCAATTGGTAATTTTGGCCAAACCTTAGCCGGTCAAAGTATTACTAAAATTAGTGCACAAGTGTTATGTGGTCTACTTGAAAAATACAAAATCAACAAGAATGAAATTCAAAAACTAGTCTTTGGCCAAGTTATGCAAAGTGCCTGCGGTCAAAACACCGCCAGACAAATTGCGCTTGAAACTGGACTTAGTCCAAAAACCACCGCTTTTACCGTAAACATGGTCTGTGGCTCCGGTATGCAGGCAATAGTTTCGGCTTACCTTGACATACTTTCTGGCAAAACTGATTTAGTTGTAGCCGGTGGCGGTGAGTTTATGTCAAATGTACCGCACGCTATTTTAAACTCAAGAACAGGCACTAAATACGGATCTCTTAAAACCCTTGACTTAATTGAGTCAGACGGGCTTACCGACTCTTTTTTAAAAGAACCAATGGGTCTTTTGATGGACAAAGTAGCCGCTAACCTAAATATTACTAAAGAAGAGGCTGCTATTTACTCAGATACTTCACACAAAAAGGCTTACCAAGCCCAAAGTAATGTATTTAAGTCAGAAATTATTCCAGCTTATATCAAGCAAAAAAAAGCAGAAATTAGTTTCGCAAAAGACGAACACATCAGACCAGAGACTACCGCAGAGGCTATCTTAAAACTGCCTTCTATTTTTTCAAAAGACGGAATTACTAATGCTGGAAACGCATCTGGTATAAACGACGGAGTTGCTTTTGTTTGTTTAGCTTCAAGTGCTTATTTGGATAAACACCCAGAACTAGAGCCACTTGCCGAAATCGTAGACTTTGCAGAAGTCGGAGTAGAGCCAGAAAGTTTTCCACTTGCTCCGTTTTTTGCAATTAAAAAACTAATTGACACTAATAAACTTAATCTAAAAGACCTTGATTTATTTGAAATCAATGAAGCGTTTGCACATACTGTGATCGCCAACTTAAAGTTGCTATCAGAAGAATACAAAGTTCCATATAGCGCCTTAAGTGAAAAAACAAATTTGTGCGGTGGTGCTGTTGCACTTGGGCATCCACTTGGCATGTCTGGTGTCAGAGTTGTGGTATCTCTTATCACGCAGTTCGAACATTTTCATTTAAACACTGGAATTGCCTCACTTTGCATAGGTGGTGGCCAAGGAATTGCGCTTTATTTAAAAAAAGGAGCACAAAATGCCAAGATTTAAAGACAAATTAGTTCTAATTACTGGTGCAGGACGCGGGATTGGCAAGGAATGCGCACTTCAGTTTTTAGCAGAAGGCGCAAAAGTTATTGGTCTTGCTCTGCATCCTTTAAACTACAGCCATCCAAATTTATTTGGTTATTGCTTAGACGTTTCTAACCGCATGCAAGTTCAATCACTTTTGCCCGAAATTATTGCTAAGCACGGAATCCCTGAAATTCTTGTCAATAACGCTGGAATTACTAAAGACGGTCTAACTCAAAAAATGCCAGACGAAGACTGGGACAAAGTAATTTCTGTGAACTTAACCGGAATTT
>CAUUBG010000070.1:0-3583 GCA_963543345.1 uncultured Acholeplasmataceae bacterium
AGACCAAATGGTAATTAAAGACTTATCTTTTGAAATAAAGGTTGGAGAAATCTTTGGTGTATCTGGCCGCTCGGGTGTTGGAAAGTCAACACTAGTTAAGTTAATTTCTGGACTAGTTCAGCCAGTTAGCGGCGAAATTGTTTTTAACAACAAACATAACATCAACTCTATTAACACCAAGTCTTTAAACCAAAATGTCTCGGTTTTATTTCAAGACGAACACATCTTTAAAGACACCCTTAGATATAACTTAACTTTAGGAAACCAATCAATTCAAGATAAAGAAATAATTCAAGCAATTTACCAAGCAGGGCTAGGTGAGTTTTTTGAAAACCACGGCGAAAACCTGGACCTTGAACTAACTCCTGAACATCTAAATATTTCAACTGGCGAGAAGTTTAGAATAGCACTTTGTAGAGCAATTTTAAGAAACTCTCGGTTAATTGTCCTAGATGAACCTACTAGATTTTTAGACCCTGAAAATGAAGAAAATGTTTTAAGTATCGTTTCTAATTTAAAACAAACTCACGCTTTTTTAATTATCACACACAAACCCAGACCTTTTTTAATTTGTGACAAAATAATTAAATTAAATTAAAATATAAACATAGAGGTAAATATTCATGGAAAAAAATAAGAATTTTGGAAAACCAGGTAGAAGTTTCTATACTCTTTTGCCAAAAGCCGATGGTTTTTTTGGTTTTACTTTAGCAGACTTTATTTTTATTGGTATCTCTGCTGCTATTATGCTCGCAATCGGTGGACTGCTTTTTCCTCTGCACGCAGTTAAAATTTTTGGAGCCAAAGCTATTGGCTTTGCCTTTCCGTATGGCTTTTTAATCTACATTGTGCTTTACAAGGTTGGTAAACCTGGTACTCTTTTGCTACTTAGTTTAATGCTTGGAATTCCCTTGGCTTTTCGCCCAGTAATGCTGTTTTCTTTTATTATTCCTGCGCTGGTTTTAGAAATAATTTGCTTACTTATTTTTAAAAACTACCGAAAAACTACCCCTAAACTCATAGCCAGTGCTTTGTTTGTACCACTGCAAACTCCTGCGCAATGGTTCTACATGCGCTTAATTTCAGGAAAGGCTAATAACACCATTATTGTTGGCAGCACTTTAAATATCAGTTTAATAATTTCATTTACTGTAGTTTTAGCAATAATTGGTGCGGGACTTGGATTTATAATCGCAAAAGAGTTTAGAAACCATAAATTACTTAAACTCAATGACTTTGTTGAGTAAACTAAATCCACTCGTTTTACTTTTAAACTCTATTTTAATTTTTAGCCTTGGCTTGGTTTTAGCCGAAACCAAGGCTAAAACTTTTTTTATTTTAGTTAGTTTAATAATTTTAACTGCCTTTGGCTTTGCAGACGCTTTGGCTCAAAGATTACCAAGTTTTTTAGTTTTTACTGCAATAGTTTTAGCAGTTTTTTGGCTACAGACCAAAAACGCTGAACAAACATATTCTGTATTTGTGCGTTTCTTTGCAGCATTTTTGGCATACATTTTAATGAGTGGACTTGACCTTAGTTATTTAACTGAACTTTTAATCAAACTAAAAGTCTCTCGCAAATTTATTTTAGGAGTTTGCGTGATGTTTACTTTCTTGCCAATTTTTATGCATGAGTTTAGACACAACATCCAAGTCAAAAGATATGTTGGCAACACTAAAAAAACACTTTATCAAAAGTTTAGAGGTCTAGTTGTACCAGTTTTAGTCAGAGCATTTGAGATTACTGAAATGCTGACTTTGGCAGCAACTTTAAAAAACTTTAATTTAAATAAATCAAGACAACTAGTTTTGCCGACATACTTTAAGTCTTTAGTTAAAAACATTTCCTTTATTTTTATTAGTTTTGTAAGTTTTACAGGAGTAGCCTTGTATGCTTTTGTCTTTTAAAAACTATACACTTACTTTAAAAGAAAACAATAGAGTGATTTTGAAAGATATTAACATAGATTTTTTGCCAGGTGAAATTTACTGTATATTTGGCCACTCAGGTTCTGGCAAAACAACCATGTTAAATGCAATTTTAAAAAATATCGGAAAAACTCACGAATTTGCGCAAAAAGGTGAAATTACTTTAAACCACACAGATATACAAACAATTAGCACAGATAACTACTTTAAAGTGGTATCTGCAGTTATGCAAAATCCACAAGACCAGTTTTTCTTTCCGAAAACCGTATATGAATACTCTTTTCCTTTATTAAACATCGGAATTTCAAGCGAACAAACACAGCAAAGTTTTGTTACTTTTGCAAATCATTTTAACCTAAAAAACCAAGATGTTTTTACTTTGTCTGCAGGTGAAAAGCAGATTTTAGAGATTTACGCAAACTTAGATACTGATAAACAAATCTATATTTACGACGAACCTTTGGCTAATTTAGACAGAAATAAAGTCCTTGAGTTTTTCACAAAATTAAACCATTTAAAAAAAGCGGGTAAAACTGTAATTATTTTTGAACACCGCACTTGTTTACTTAGATACTTAACTGCCAACAATTTTGTATTAAAAAACGGAGAACTTAAGAAGTTTGATTTCTCATGTTTTTCAAAAATTGAACCGCTTGTTATAAATAAACCTTCAAAAGATATCGCGCTAAGTGCTAAAAACTTATCTGTTAAGTTAGGCTCGGGCTTTATCTTTTTACTTAAAGCACTTGACTTAAACAAAGGTGAACTTAAACTAATAACGGGTGAAAACGGAAGTGGTAAAACCACAATTTTTAATTTACTACTTGGTAATTTAAAAATCAACAAACCCAGCAAAATAGAAGTTTATCTAAATAAACGTAAATATAAAAACTTAAAAAAAATAAAAAAACACGTCAGTTATCTACCACACGACGTTCGTTATATGTTTTCTGAAAACAAATTAGCAAAAGAATTAACTAAAGTTAAAAACCAATCTTTAGTTAATGAACTGCTTTTTGAATTTGGTCTAAACGATAAGTTAAATCAGCACCCCTTTACGCTTTCACACGGTGAGCAGCAAAGACTAGGTTTGCTTTTAGCATTAGCAAAAGAACCTAAATTTCTACTTTTAGACGAACCCACTTCTGGTCTTGACGACGAACTTTGTTTAACAATTTGTAAGTCAGTTGCTAACTACACAAATACTTACTGCGCGTCAACTTTACTAATTACACATGACCCCAGAGTTAAGGCTTATTTTAATGTTGAAGAAGTTAAAATTGTCAGATAAGCACAAAATATTAAATAGATGATATTGATAAAGTGTGGCTTTTAAGGATATTTTTCTTAAAAGCTTTTTTAATATTTAACCATCAAAATATCAAAAAAATAAATTTAACAAACATTTTAGCGCTCTAAATTATTAAGTGCTAAACAAAAAACGGCTATATAAAGCAGTTTTTTTGTTATGTTAAATACAATTTTTAAAAAATATTAAAAAATAGCACTTTACTATTGACAGTGCTAAATTAAATGTGCTAGAATACATACGAACCAAAAAGGAGGTATAAAAATGCTAACTGGTAGAGAAAAATTAGTCTTAAAAGCCCTTGTTTCTGAATACATCAAAACTGGTCGTCCACAAGGCTCTAAA
>CAUUBG010000071.1:0-3557 GCA_963543345.1 uncultured Acholeplasmataceae bacterium
CGCAGTCAGGAATTAGTTAAAACTTGGCGAAGTTTTAGAGGGGGCGGAAATTGCACATCTCTCAAACAGCACAAAACTATACCAGTCGTAATAGAACGTTTTAGAGGGGGCGGAAATTGCACATCTCTCAAACCTGTGTGCAACATCCTAAAAGCACAAATTGAGTGCTTTTCTACATAAATTATACAACCTTGATGTAAAATAATCTACTCTAAAACATCACCATTGAAATATTTAATAATCTTAATGTTATCGCTCAAAAACTTTGGTTTGTCTTTTTCCAAAGACACTAAAGTAATTTGACTTTCTACACAAATATTTTTTATTTGCATAATTTCGTTTTCAGAAAAATACGCAAATAAAAAACCAACAAAAAGCAACTTTATCTTTTTCACTTCTAGAATAGTTTCAAGGTAATTTATAAATCTATCAAAAAGTGTTTCTTCTTTTTCTTTAAATTGTACTTTCATCAGTTTTAAAATATCGGTATTTTCAATATCTTCAAAATAATCAAAATCAATTAAGGTAGAAGTTTTGAGTTCTTTTAACCAGGTTAAAATTGTTTCTTTTACTTTATTGAAGTTAAACATGGTTTCTGAGTTTGCATTTTCTTTTAAAATTTTTTTATGCAGCCAAGTGATTAGTTTCTTTTCATTCAAGGTAAGTGAAAACAAATCGGTTTGCAAGACAACTTCTGAATCTAATTTTAGTTTTTTATCGCCATCAAAAAAAGTTAAGCCTTCAGTTTCTTCTTCAAATTCTTTTTTTAATAGCGTAATAAAATTAAAAAGTTCATTGACTTCTGGCACAAAAAGTACATTTAAAGAATTGTTTTTAAAGTTAATAAACTTATCGCAACCAGTTATTTTTAAAATCATATCTCTGTATACCTTTCAAAAGTATTGATAACATTATTTTTAGGTTCACCTAAATAATACTCAATATTGTTAAACTGCTTCTCAGTAAGTTCAGCAACCTGCACTGTGCCTGCTGGCGGAAGATTTTTTCTGATTTCTGCTTTAATGGCTTTTGCATTTGCTGGGTTTAGTGCAAGTTTTGAATAAACAGATTCTGTCATCATGATAAACCCTGAGTTTACTAGAAACTTGTGCCACTTAGAGTAATTTCTAAGATCAGTTTTAGTAGTCGAATTGACATCAAACATTACAATTATTCGCATCGCTCTGATCTGCATCTAAATAAGCATTCCTTTCTAAAAGTTCGATTTTAGGAAAAACAACCTTGTTGGTTTTCAAAATATTTAAAAGTTGAGTTGTATAAACAGAAATTGCGTTGTCTAAGTATCTTTCTTCTCCGTTTAACTTAATTCGCTTAGATAGCAGTTTTCTGATTTCTTTTTTAGGAAAATCAGAATCTAGAAAAAGCATTGTCAAAATATCTACAACAGGACGAAAGGGTTCCATAAAGTCTGAAGACAAATTAAAACTATTAAACGGGCCTTTGTGAAAAATGCCAAGTTGCGTAAGATAACCGTGTGAAACCAACTCACGGTTAAAACAACTTAAGATCATAGCGTAGCCATAATTTAAAAGCGTATTGCGTAGAGAGTCTTGTTCTCTGGAGAACGATTTGCCAAAAAGAATAGAAAAATATTCTTTTGCAGCAATTCCTTCACGATTTGAATAATCAAAGCCTTTAATTTCGTCTATATATCTCTCTAATTTATAGTACTCACTGAAACCGAACATCTTCATAACTCCGGCTTGCAGCCTAATTTTGCTTTTAACAATTTCTTGCCAAACCAACATTTTAGTCTTTTCTTCCCAAGCAAGTTGTATGTTTAAAGCGGTTAATTGTGAATGAAAATTATTTAAACCTAAAACAGTGGCGGTAGGATTGTGTTTTTCATCACAAATTATTACGGAAACATTTTGATTAATTAGTTCTAAAAGGAGTGGAGATGTCATTGAAATTCTGTTGCTTTCTAAAATTAAGCAAGAAAGTTCAGAAATCAAAACCTTAGTTTCTTTTTCACCATCATAAATCAAAAGATATCCGCGTAGTAGTGAAAGTTTAGATGTTCTTTTAATAACAAGAGTTCTAAACATTATTTTTCATAAATTGTGATTTTTTTAGTTTTAAAGCCAGTTATAGACTCTTTGATAATAGAAAAACTGTATTTAATTACTACGCTTTTTTGGAAATCATTTATAGATGTTTCGGGGTTATTTTTGTCTTTTTTATTTTCAAGATCAGCACCGAGATCAAGTATTTTACCTTGGTTAGATACATTGCTTTTTAATAGCGTAGTAATTATGGCATACAGCAATTTTACTTGTTCAAAAAAATCAAGTTCGCTAAATTTAGATAAATATGCATTTGAATTAAAAATTTTATTTATCAGAAATCTCTGCTGCACAGTATTAGTTATTTTTTTATCTTCGTATAATTTTTGCGCGGTTTTATAAATTTCTTGCATCAATTTTAAGTTATTTTCTTTAGATAAAATAATGGCTTTTTTAGGGTTATTTTTTGGTAAATAACTATATTTTTTAAAAATATCGACCAACTCTGTTTCGCCGTCTTTGATTTTTTGTTCATTTTTTTCTTTTTCTTTAAAAATATCTTCAAATTGTTTATCAAGCCAACGGTAATACAAATAATTGGCTTTTTGTTTTATTGTTAAATTACAAACGTTGTGGTAAGTACAATTATTTTCGGTTTTACCAGCAAACCTAACTTTCACTCCGTCTATTTCGCAAAGTGTGCCTTTTGGAATAATTGGCTTTTCTGAAATTTTTGAAAAAATAGTTGCTGTTTCGTTCTCTGTGGTGAATTCTTCTTGAATGTAGTTTTTAAATTTCTTTAAATTAAAAACTTTTTCTTGGAGACCAATATTTTCGTCATAAAATCTAGTGCAGTGAAAAGTTGGCACTGGAACTATTTTTAAACTGGTTTTTTCCCTACCTTTATTGTCTTTTGTTTTAATTTCAATTATTGTAAAAAAAGCGGTACTTGGACTGCCATAATGAGCAATTTTTTTGGCTTTAAACTCTTGTTTGACAGGAATACTTCCTTCGTCTTTTCCATAAATCGTCTCATTCCAAAAAGGACCACTGCTGTTAACTTCAGTCATTTTTGTAATCAACTGGTCTTCTGAGTTGAATATATTTTCAAAATATTTTAGAAATTTAACTTCTTGACCTTGAACTGTTAATGTTTTTCCAGGAATTGCTCGCTCTAAAATTGTAGGAACTTTCTTGTCTTTAAATTCAACAGTTCCATCCATGTGATATTTGTGTCTAGACTTAAAAATTTTTGCAAGAACATCATTCAGATATGCATCGTGTGCGTGGTGAAATTTATTTAAATTTCTAAACTTTAAGAAATCAAAAGTCTTTCTAAAGTCATCTACATAACTTGATTTAGAATATACCGCTTCAAATTCTTTACCTTTGAATTTATAGTCTTTTAAAAAGTTAATTAGTTCCTTGTTTACCCAATCTAAAATATTTTTCTGTCTATTTTCAAATTCAGAAACTTCATCTTTGGCTAGTTCTGTTTTTCTAATTAGTCTTTCATATTTTTCGGCAGTT
>CAUUBG010000072.1:0-3510 GCA_963543345.1 uncultured Acholeplasmataceae bacterium
ATTTTGTCATCTGGATAGTTTTTTTCTTTATCTTATTTATCGCGGTATGACGATCTAAACTTAAAGTCTTTGATGTTAAAGTCTTTGTAGCAATCTAAAATTAGTTTTACAGTTTGACTAAACTCTTGTTTAATTTGTTTTGGAGTTACAAAAATATGAGCGTCGTTTAAAGTCATTTCGCGAACTCTTTCCAGACCAGTTAGCGCACCTGACTTTTCATATCTGTGCATCATTCCAAGTTCAGCAATTCTAAGTGGTAGTTCTTGATATGAACGTAGTTTTTGGGAAAATATCTGCATGTGATGCGGGCAGTTCATTGGACGCAACACCATTTTTTCACCGCTTTTAAACTCTAGCACTGGAAACATTGAGTCTTTGTAGTGAGCGAAGTGACCTGAGGTTTCGTAAAGCGAAACATTTGCCAAAATTGGTGTGTAGACGTGTAAGTAGCCAAGGGCTAGTTCTTTGTCGGTAATATAGCGCTCAACTGTGCGGCGAATAGTTGCACCTTTTGGTTGCATAAAAACTAGACCTGGGCCAACTTCTTTGGAAATAAAGAAAATGTCTTGTTCTTTTCCGACCTTGCGGTGATCGCGATCTTTTCGCTCTTGCAGTAGTTTTAAGTAAGCATCTAGGTCACTTTGCGTAAAAAAAGCACAGCCATAAATTCGGGTAAGTGGCTTTTCTTTAGCCGAACCTTTAAAGTAAGAACCTGATACTGAAAGTAATTTGAAAAACTGAACTTCCCCAGTTGACTTAACATGTCCACCGCGACAAAGGTCTGAAAACTCACCTTCTGTGTAGACAGTTAAGCCTTCACTTGCGTGTTTTTCAATTAAGTCTAGTTTATATGGATTTTCTTTAAAGATTTCTTTGGCTTCATCAAGTGTCACTTCTTTTCTTAAAACTGGAAAGTTAGACTTGCTAAGTTCATGCATTTTCTTTTCAATTAGCGCAAAGTCTTGGTCTGACATCACAGAACCTGCTAAATCCATGTCATAGTAGAACCCCTCTTCAATTGCAGGTCCAACCCAAAATTTAGTGTTTGGATACAGTTCTTGAATGGCGTATGCCAAAAGATGTGCGGCTGAGTGGTTTAGAATTTTTAAAGCAAGTTCGTCCTTTTTAGTTAAAATTAAAAACTCACCACTTTCTAAAATTGGTTCGTTTGCACCAATTAAGCGATCGTTTAGTTTAGCACCAACAGTGGCTTTTTTTAAAGAAAGTGAGATACTTTCGGCAACTTCTAAAACAGTTGCACCAAGAGCATACTGTTTTTTGTCTTTGTTCGGAAAATTTAATTCTATTTTCATTTTTAAACTCCTTATGTAGGTTAGGCGATTTCGACAATGTTTTTATCAGTAAGTATTTTTATCTTACTGCAAATTTGTAGAGCAAGTTGCACATCCCCAGTTTTTTCACTAATTTTTTTATAGTATTCTTTTAAGTTAAAATTAGATGAAAAAATCGTCGTGAGTCTATAGTTTAAACGGTGCTCTAAAATCGGCACTAAAACAGATTTGTACAACCAGTCTGCACCTTGTTCGGTACCAATATCGTCAAGAATTAAAACAGGTGTGTTTTTAAATAACTCTAAGTATTTACGGTTGTTTGGCTCAACTGGGTTAGCATAAGTAAATAAGTCTATTGGAAAAACATGCAGAACTTCTGTGTTTTTGCGGCGCAAAGCAGTGGCAAGAGCTCTAAGTAAAAAAGTTTTGCCAACTGCGTTTTGACCGGTTAACATAAAACCAAGGGGAGTGTGTTCAGCAGTAATTTCTGAAATTACTCGGTCAGCGTGAAGTTTTGCATTTTTTTGGCCTGGCATTTTTTCTTGAAAACCACTAAGTTCAGCGTCTGGTTGCATAAACTTACCAGCAATAGAAGCATATGTAACTTTTTCAATTGGCCTGATTTTAAGTGCGTTGTTTTTATCTCTGTAAAGTTCAGCAGGTTCGTTTTGACTTAAGTAATAGTTAATATAAAATAAAATTGTTTGTTTATCTAAAGTGTTTAGGTCAATTTTAAGGTCTGGATATTTTTTTAATATTGCTTTAATTTCGGCTTGCATAATTAAAACCCTTCTACTAGTTTATCTGCCCAACTAGGCGAAAAACTACTGCTACTTGAATTTGTTTTTCTGTTTTTTTGAGCTGTATTTGAAGTTAATCTTTCGGCTAGTTTTTGTGAAAGCAAAACTGCGTCTTTCGTAGTTTTTACTTTATAGTCAATTATCCAAATGTTTAGGGCTTTTTCTAAAAAAGTATTTGTAGGTAGACGATCTGCGTATTCTTTTTGTTGGTATTTACAAGAATGCAAAATTAACATATTCAGCACGCCAAGGTTGACATTTTCTTTGTGTTTTTCTATAAAGTCAATCAGTTGAACAAACTCTTTTGCATCAATTTTAGTGACTTTAGTTTGTTGTTTAATCGCTTCAACAAGCGATTTTACATCAATTGTACTCAACCATTTAGTAATTTCTGAAGCACTGTCTTCATTAGTTTTTTGACTAAAACGGTATGTTGAAATTGCAACTTTTAAAGCATCAATATTTGGTATTTTTTTGTCTTTGATGTTGGCTATAAAAATTCCTGCAAGTTCTTTTTCTTTTAATGAAAAATTTAAAGCTAAAGAAATAAGTCGTGATTTATAACTTTCGTTTTCAAGTTCAGTACCAGAAAAAGGGACTTTTGATTTAGTTAAAAAACCAGTAAACTCAACAAAATCAAACTCAGATATAAACTCAGGAACTCTGGTTTTGTCAATTCCGTAGCTTTCGGCTACTGCTACTTTTTTAGGATCGAACGCTCCAAAGGTTTTAACTAAGTTAGTTTCAGTAATGTTTGTGTAGTTTTTTGAAATAAATGAGTTGGTGTGAAAAATTTGTTTAATTGAGTTATAGGTTTCTAAACTTGGAATATTTTTTTGTAGTAAAACATGCAAGTTAGGGTTTCCAAAAAAAGAATTTGCAGTAAGTGGATTGTTTAAAATTAAAACTAAGTTGTCTTGGTTTTCAAAAGTGTCAATTAGTCCAATTGCCTCTAGTTTGCGTCTAGTTTCTGTTAATTTTTGGGGTGAAATATTTAGTAAATTAACAAAAAAATTATGGTCAAAGTCCAGAGATTTGCCCACAAAAAAATTTACCAATTGCGCAAAAGAAAGATAAAGCGAATAGGCTCTTTTGCCCAAAATTGGCAAGTATAAATAAGTTAAAACTTTGACTTGTTCTGCTGTTAATTGTGCTTTCTTATAAACTGTAATTTTAGTTGCCATAATGCATTTTTAAGACAGAAAATAGAGCAGAAACTTCGTTTTCTAAACTTAAATTCATATGATTATTATATACTACATAATCTGCAAAAAGCAATTTCTCATCGGTCACATCGCCCGCAAGCTCTTGATAAACGCTCGAAATAAAGTCGTTTTTCTCGCGCAAAACCTCGTCGTGCTTCTCCATTTCGTATATCAAATCAGTATTTTCACAGATCGCCTCGACCATGACGGCGT
>CAUUBG010000073.1:0-3456 GCA_963543345.1 uncultured Acholeplasmataceae bacterium
ATTTATTCCCAAGTCTAATAAAAACTGCATGCAGTATTTTTTAAAGAAAGCAAAAACTTCGAGTTCTGTGCCAGGTTTAACAAAGTATTCAAGTTCCATTTGTTCAAACTCGCGAGTTCTAAAAATAAAGTTGCCAGGCGTAATTTCATTGCGGAAAGCCTTGCCGATTTGGCCAATTCCAAACGGCAACTTAGCGCGAGTAGTTCTAAGGACGTTTTTAAACTGAATAAAAATATTTTGGGCGTTTTCAGGACGCAGATAAATTTTGTCTGTGCTGTCTTGGATAACCCCTTGGTAAGTTTCAAACATCATATTAAACGCACGAAGTGGCAGCCACTCGGTTTTTTGACAGTTTTGACAAGGAATTTTCTGCTCAGCAATATAACGTTCAATTTCTTTGGTTTTCATGCCGTCTACATCAAAACCGTTGAAGTCAAAAACTAACTTGTCTGCTCTAAATCTTTGATTGCAAGCCTTGCATTCAATAAGCGGATCTGAGAAACTTTTGACGTGCCCAGAGGCATGCCAAACTAAGTTGTTAAGCAAAATTGGTCCGTTTAGCAGTTGATTGCGAGGAAAGGCTTGAATGAAGTATCTAGTCCAGGCTGTTTTGATGTTTTGTTTAAGCAGGGCTCCAAGTGGTCCAAAATCCCAAGTATTAGAAAGTCCACCGTAAATCTCGCTGCCTTGATAGACAAAACCTTGTTGTTTACAGTAAGTAACTATTTCTTCAAATGTAAGTTGTTTTTCATTTTTTTCCATAAATTATTCTTCCTTCCAGTTTTTAAGCATTAACTTCTCAATGTTTTCAGAAACCGAAACCACAATGTCAAACTCAACCTTTTGTTTAAGTTCTTGTCTCGCTTGCATTGCTAAATTCTTTTTAAGTAAGTTAATCGCTGCTCCATTTTTGCCAATTAAAATGGCTTTTTGACCAGGTTTTTGGCAAACTATTTTGACAAAAAACACGGTTTTTGTGCCAACTTCTTTCGTTCCTTCCAAGGAAACTGCTACTTTGTAGGGAATTTCTTTGTCGTATAATTTAAGCAGTTGCTCGTGGACAAACGACAAAATGTATTCATTGTAAGTTTGTGAACTGTTGTAGTCAGCCGGATAAATTAACTCGTTTGCGCGAAAGTAAGGCAAGGTTAGTTCAATTAGTTTATCTAAGTTTTTCAAAGTTACGTTAGAAATTGGGATAAACTCAGCAAAATCGTGCACGGCTTGAAATGACAAGATGATTTCAAGAATTTTGTTTTTCTTTAAAATATCTTCTTTGGTAATTACCAAAATTGTCGGGATTTTTTCACTTTTCAAGACTTTAAGTACAGGCAAAAAAGCCTCTGAATACACGCGGTCTACCAGCAAATAACAAACATCGTTTCCGTAAATTGCGCTGTAAGCTTCTTTTGTGACCAGAGTTTCTAGTTGAGTAGTTGGCCTAAAGGTAATACCTGGTGTGTCTATAAACCCAATTTGGAAGTTCTTAGTAGTTTTAACTCCAAGTAGTGCTTTTTTAGTAGTCTCTGGTTTTGGTGAAACCGCTTGTGCGCGGTAGCCCAAAATATTGTTAAGTAGGCTAGATTTACCAGTGTTTGGAGCACCAACAATGCACACCGAACCTGCTTTAAATTCGGTCATTTTCTAAGTCAAAAGAAAACGGCAAAAGTTCAGAAACAGTAGTTTCTTTGATGTCTTTTTTGGTGTTGGTTAAAACCACTTTCATGTCTTTTGGACAAAGTTCGGCAATTACTTGTCTGCAGGCTCCACATGGAGAAATGGGTGTGTTAGTCTTGGCTGCCACAAAAAGAGTTTTAAAGTCAGCCTTGTGGTATCCTTGTGACATTGCGGAAAACAAGGCGGTTCTCTCAGCACAATTACACATTGAATAGGCTCCGTTTTCAATGTTAAATCCTAAAATAAACTCACCGTTTTTAAGTTCCAGGGCTGCGCCTACTTGAAAATTTGAGTAAGGGCAATACGCCATTTTCATAGCCTCTAGGGCTTTACTTATGCCAGTCATATTTCTTCCTTTCCATTCCGATAAACTTAAGGATTTTTTCAGTTAAATCCATCATGACCAGTTCGTCTTCTTTAGTCTCGTGGTCATAGCCTTTGACGTGTAAATAGCCATGCACTGCCAAAAAACAAAGTTCTCGTTCATAAGAATGTTCGTATTCTTTTGCCTGTTCAAGGGCTTTGTCAAGCGAAATAAAGATGTCGCCACAACTTTGTTCGTCAAGTTCGTCTGGAAATGAAATGACGTCAGTTGGTCTGTCTATATTTCTGTATTGTTTATTTAAGTTATGAAGATAAGCATTATCTGCCAAAATTATTTGCAAGGTTTTTGTGTCGTCTATTGTTTTAAATAGTTCTGTAAGTAATTTAACCTCTGCTTTAATTTCGCGAGTACCTAACTCAGAGAAAATATTAACGCGCATTTTTTTCGTAGCGGTCAACTATTTTCATGACCAGTGGGTGTCTAACTACGTCCATTGGTTCAAACTCAATGAAGCGAATATCTGAAATATCGCTAAGTAGTTGTTTAGCCTGAACTAAGCCAGACTGAACTTTTGTTGGTAAGTCAATTTGCGAAATGTCGCCAGTGATAGCCATTTTGGAGTTAAAACCAAGTCTAGTTAAAAACATTTTCATCTGTGAACAAGTTGTGTTTTGAGCCTCGTCTAAAATCACAACGGCGTCTTCTAAGGTACGTCCACGCATGTAGGCAAGTGGTGCGATTTCAATTAAACCTTTTTCAATGTAAGAAAGAGTTTTTTCACGACCCAAAATATCGTAAAGAATATCGTAAATTGGCGTTAAATAAGGGTCAATTTTTTCCTTTAAGTCTCCTGGTAAAAACCCTAGATTTTCACCAGCCTCTACAACAGGGCGAGTAATTATAATTTTTTTAACGTTTTCGGCCTTAAGTTCATTTAAAGCATAAGCAACCGCTATAAAGGTTTTTCCGGTTCCAGCAGGTCCGGTTGAAAAAACTAAATCATATTTATTTAAAGCCTCAAAATAAACTAATTGCGAGTAAGTTTTCGGAAATAGTTTTTTACCCTTTGCAGTATAACCAATTGGTTTGGTGTTTTTATACAATTTCTCAAAATTATCAAGGTCATCTTTTTCGGCTAAATTAGCACAATACGCCAGGTCTCTTTTAGAAAGTACGATGTTGCTGCCAACTTTAAAAAGTGAGTTAAACATTTGCGTGAAAATTACCTTTTCTTGCTCAGAAAAGGCTTTAGTGACAATTGCGTCGTTGCTTACTTGAAACTCTCTTTGAAAGTAGTCAGAAATCGCTTTTAAATTCTTGTAGTTAGCACCAAAAATATTGACCAAAGCATGGGGATTTTCAATTTTATAAATATATTTTGTTTCTGTGTTCATCAACTAGTATTATATCATTTGCCCAAGTTCAAATAAAGCAAGACTAGTTTATTTTTTTAA
>CAUUBG010000074.1:0-3442 GCA_963543345.1 uncultured Acholeplasmataceae bacterium
AATTTTTGCTTTGAAAAATAGCAAAAATACTTTAATTTGCTATAATTGAAAGAGTTAGAGGTGAAAAATATGACAGCAACTGATATTAAAAATGGGATGACTATTCAGTACAACAATGGTCTTTTTCAAGTTCTTTGGTTCCAACACCATAAACCAGGAAAAGGACAAGCGATGGTAAACGCTAAACTTAAGAACTTAAGAACTGGTGCCATTACTGATTTTCGTTTCAATCCAGATGAAAAAATTGAAAAGGCTCAAATTGAAAAAATTAACGCCATCTACTCATACGAAGACGGCACTTATTTAGTATTTTTAGACTCAGAAACTTACGAACAACACCAAATTTCTCGTGATTTTCTAGAATACGAACAAAAATACCTATACGAAGGTCTAGAAATTCAAATTATTAAATACAACTCAGAGATTTTGGGTATTATCTTACCTGAAAAAATCACTTTAGAAGTTACCGAAACTGAACCTGGTGTTAAAGGCGACACTAAAACAACTGCTTCAAAAGACGCAATTGTGCAAACTGGACTTTTAGTCAAAGTTCCGCTTTTTATTAACATTGGCGACCGTATTGTTGTTTCTAGTGCAGACGGTTCTTACGTATCACGCGAAAAATAAATAATTTACTTGTTTTTTAAAAAATGGAAACAGAAATTCGCTTAGCTAAACGAATTCAGCAAAGTGGCTACTGCTCAAGACGCAAGGCTGAGGAATTGATTGAGCAAAGAAAAGTAAAAGTAAATGGACTGATAGTCTCTGAACAAGGCACAAAAGTGTCTGTGTCTGACGAAATTGAGGTAAACGGTGAAGTAATTGGAAAAAAACCTGAACTAATTTACCTACTTTTAAACAAAGACATTAAGACAGTTTCAACTAGAATTGACGAAAAAAAACGCAAAACCGTACTAACCGACCTGCCAAGTGAGTATCAAAACGAATACCTTTGGCCAGTTGGCAGACTAGACTGGGATACCACTGGTGCTCTTCTTTTAACCAATGACGGTGTGCTTACTAATAAATTAACTCACCCTAAAAACGAAGTTAAAAAACAATACCTGGCTTCGCTTAAAGGAATTTATAACATCAACCATTTAAGTAAATTACTAAAAGGCATCAAAATTGAAAACGACTACCTGGCAAAGCCAGACAACGCAGAAATCATTTCTACAAACAAAGCAACAGGACAGTCTTTAGTTTCAGTTACAATCCATGAAGGCAAGAATCACGAAGTTAAAAACATCTTTAAGGCCCAAGGCTTTGAAGTTTTAAAACTCCACCGTGCGAAGTTTGCTTTTTTAACCGTAGAAGGTCAAGCCCGAGGAACAGTTAGAGCACTTAAAAAAACAGAAGTCAAAAAACTATACGCACTATAAAGTTAAAAAAATAGTTTAGATTAAAGTTAAGGAGAATAAATGGGTTTCAAAATCGCAATAGATGGTCCGTCTGCTAGTGGCAAGTCAACGATTGCCAAAATCTTGGCAAGTAAACTAAAGTTTGTACATGTTGACTCAGGTCAAATGTTTAGAGCAATTACAGTGCTCGCGCTAAACTTAAAAATTAACCTAGCCAATGAAGAGGAATACAGTTTTTTAAATAATTTAACTTTAAGTTTTAAAAATAATTCTATATTTGCAAACGGCACAGATTTAACCGACGCCACCCATACTCCTGAAATTGACAAAAACGTGTCACTAGTGTCTTCACTTAAATGTGTGCGCGAATTTGTTTTAAACACTTTAACTAAAATAATTGCAAACGAAAATGTCGTGATGGACGGCAGAGATATTGGCACAGTTGTGATGCCAGACGCTGATTTAAAAGTTTTTTTAACCGCATCTGTTGAAACCAGAGCCGAGCGTAGGTTTCTAGAAAACCAAATAAAAAACATTCACACTCCACTTCAAGAAATAGAAGAAGATTTGCGTGCTCGTGACTTTAAAGACACAAACCGCAAGATTGCACCTTTAAAACAAGCCGCAGACGCCGTGTTTTTAGACACATCGCACTTAACAATTGAAGAAGTTGCAAACAAAATTGAAAGTTTATATAAGGAGAAAATTGAAAATGAACAATAATTTACTAGATTCAGTTCAAGACTTTAGAGTTGGACAAACTGTAATTGGGACAGTTTATTCAATTAACGCCAAAGAAAACTCAGCACTCGTAACTTACGGGGATTTTACAGAAGGTAAAATTTACCTTGACAACATAACTACTGACAAAAGTATTGAGTTTATCGCCAAAATTCTTAAAAAAGGCGATGAAATCAAAGCAGTTATTACCAAAAGAGACGCAGACCGCGGACAAATTCTGCTTTCTTGCCTGCCACTACTTGCTGAAAACGACTGGGTTGAACTAAAAAAGAAGTTCGCACAAAAAGAAATCATTGAAGTTAAAATCGCCAAAGTCTTGCCAAGCGGTTGTGTTGCCTACTTTAAAAGCCAAGAAGTCTTCATTCCTCGTTCTCAAATTGGATTTGACATTGTTAAAACTGTAAAAGTAAATGATTTAGTAGAAGTTGAGATTCTAGACTTAAAAGATGAAGAAGACTTTAGAAAAGTAGTCTGCGGACGCAGAGAAATTGCTGAAAACAAACGCGAGCAAGAGCAAAAAAACCAAGAAATCAGAAGACAAGAGCAACTAAACTCACTTAAAATTGGTGATTTAGTGGAAGCCGAAATTATTAAAGTAAACCCGCTTTCAGCACTTGCTAAAGTCACTCCAGATTTAGTTGGTTTAGTTAGAATTTCGCAAGTTTCCCATATTCCAGTTGAATCTGTTTCTAGTGTTTTAAAAGAAGGCCAAACGGTTACCTTAAAAGTAATGCCAAAAGAAAAAGGTAAACTAGACCTTTCATACAAAGCAACTTTTGCCACCCCTTTTCAAACCTACATCGCTGCTAACGAAGTTGGCGCAACCGTTAAAGGTAAAATCACTAAAGGTATTCAGTTTGGTTTAATTGTAGAACTTGCAAAAGGAGTTTCTGGGCTTTTACATAAGTCTGAATACTCTCACAACCCAAACGACAACTTTGAGGCTTACCACCCAATTGGCTCAGAAATTGAACTAAAAATTATTAAAATTGACCAAAAAAACGAAAGAATTTCCCTTTCTAAAAAAGTGCTTATTGACAACCCTTGGTCTAGAGTTAAGGCCGGAGTTGGCGATACTGTAGAAGTTAAAATTAAAGAAATTAAACCATTTAACGGCGGTCTGATTGTTGAAATGGGCGAAGTTACTGGATTTATTTCCTACAGCGAGTCTGGACTAAAAACAGGACAAGCGCAAGATGAGTACTTTCAAGTTGGCGAAAAAGTCCAGGCTATTGTAACTTATTTAAACCCACTTAAATGGGAACTTAGTTTATCTATTTCTAAATTAAACAAAATTAACTCAGATTTAGAGACCAAAAAACTCGTAGAAGAAGCAAACA
>CAUUBG010000075.1:0-3430 GCA_963543345.1 uncultured Acholeplasmataceae bacterium
TTTTCATGGTCTTCACACCTTTGCCAACTCGCGAAGTTGTGCGGTACTCCTTTGCTTGAGTTCGCTTACCAAGGCCAAGTTCTGATATTACTAAAACATCGGTTTCATCATCTTTAACGATAGAGCAGCCGATTATTTCATCGTCTTGTGCTAAAGAAATTGAGCGTACACCTTGAGATGCGCGGCCAAGTGGACGAAGGGTATCAGATTTAAATTTCAAGGCCTGTCCTTGTTTAGTGGCAATCATAATAAAAGGATTGCCTTCAAAGTGCACAGCTTGCAGTAGTTCATCGTCTTCAACCAACTGAATGGCTTTTTTCCCGTTTGCATTAACTCGACTAAACTCACTGTCCGGTGTCTTTTTAATCTTTCCACCTTTTGTTAAGAAAAATAAATATCCGTTTTCTAAATCTGGGGCTAAATTAGTAATACATTGAAAGTGTTCATTTTCTTGAAAATCAATTAAGTTAACTAAAGGTAGACCTTTGCCTTGTTTTGAGGCTTCAGGGATTTTAAAGGCTTTAAGTTGATAAACACGTCCAAAGTTAGTAAATATTAAAATTTGGTCGTGTGAGTTGGTTTTTAAAATCACTTGGACTTTATCATCTTCATTGACCTTAATTCCACTTGCTCCAACTCCACCTCTAGATTGTACTCTATACTGATCTGCATCTATTCGCTTAACATAGCCGTTTTCGGTAACTGTAATAATTACATCTCTACGTGGAATTAAGTCTTCGTTTTCAATATCTAGCGAAGTTGAGAAGTTCAAAATAGACTTACGTGGCTTGTTGTATTTAGCAATTAGTTCACTAAGTTCACCTTTAATGATTTCTTTTTGTTTATCTGAACTGCTTAAAATTAAGTTGTGGTACTCAATTTTAGCAAGCAATTCTTGGTGCTCTTCGTGAATTTTTTCAATTTCAAGACCTGTTAGTCTTTGCAAGGTCAAGGCTAAAATTGCTTTTGCCTGAACTTCATCAATGTCTAGGTTTTCAATCAATTTAGTTTTAGCAATTTCTGGAGTCTTAGATTCTTTGATTAGTTTAACACAAAGGTCTATTGCTGAAAGCGCTTTAATAAGCCCTTTTATAATATGAATTCTAGCCTCTGCTTTCTTTAATTCAAACTTGGTTTTTCGAATCAACAACTCAATTTGAAACTCAATAAAGTTGCGAAGTATTGGAATAAGCCCAAGTTGCTTTGGAACTCCGTTAACAAGGGCTATCATGTTAATTGCGAAACTAGACTGAAGTTGACTGTATTTATATAAATTATTTAAAACTACTTCTGGAATCACGTCTCGTCTTAAGTCCAAAACTATACGAGTACCTTTGCGGTTAGACTCATCAGCCATTCCAACAATTCCGTCAACTACTTTTTCTTTGACCAGTTCAGAGATTTTTTCAATGAGCAGTTTACGGTTTACCAGGTAAGGAATTTCTTTAATAATGATTTGTGATTTTCCGCTCTTGGTAATATTAATGTCAACAATTGAGCGAATAACCACGCGGCCTTGCCCAGTTAGATAACCGCGATGTAAGCCGTTTAAATCAAGAATTTCTCCGCCTGTTGGAAAGTCAGGACCTTTAATAATATTCATCAATTCAGTAAGCAGCAGGTCTGGGTTGTCAATCAGCGCTACGGTACCTGTAAGTATCTCTTGCATGTTATGAGGAGGAATAGATGTTGCCATACCAACGGCAATTCCTTTAACTCCGTTTACAAGTAAGTTCGGAAAACGAGCAGGCAAGACTTTTGGTTCTTTTTCACTACCGTCGTAGTTATCTGCAAAATCAACTGTTTCTTTTTCAAGGTCTTTGACTAAGTCAATGGCAACCTTAGACATTCTGGCTTCGGTGTAACGCATAGCAGCAGCACCATCTCCGTCAACCGAACCAAAGTTACCGTGTCCATCAACTAAAGGATACAAATACGAAAAGTCTTGGGCCATTCTAACCATCGCTTCGTATACAGATGAGTCACCATGAGGGTGATACTTACCAATCACTTCACCAACGATACGAGCCGATTTTTTGTGTGCAGAGCCTGGCAAAATGTTAAGTTCGTTCATAGCGTAAAGAATTCTTCTTTGCACTGGTTTAAGCCCATCTCTGACGTCTGGCAGGGCTCGGTCAATGATAACTGACATTGCGTAGTCTAGAAACGAGTCTTTGATTTCACTTACTATTTCAACTGGTTCTTCTTTGGCGTCTTTAAAATCAGCAAGGTTAGTCTCAAAGTCTTCTACTTGCTCTTCGTCCTGACTAACTTCTTCAAGATTATCGTCGTTAAGTTCTAAATCTAATTTTTCTTCGTCTAAAAAATTAAGCATGGTGTGCTCCTTTAGATGTCTAAGTTTTTCACAAACTTAGCGTTTTCTTGGATAAACTCACGTCTAGGTTCAACGTTGTCACCCATCAGCATATCAAAGGTTTGATCGGCCAAAGCCACGTCGTTAATTCCAACTTTA
Source organism: uncultured Acholeplasmataceae bacterium (assembly GCA_963543345.1). Taxonomy (GTDB): domain Bacteria; phylum Bacillota_I; class Bacilli_A; order Acholeplasmatales; family Acholeplasmataceae; genus CALISC01. The sequence goes on from CAUUBG010000075.1 coordinate 2,474, forward strand.
AGCAAGGTTCTGTTTTTTGGATTCATCGTAGTTTCCCAAAGTTGCTCTGGGTTCATTTCACCTAAACCTTTGTAGCGCTGTATAGTGTATTTACCTTCAAGTTGCGCAAGCAGAGGTTCAAGTTCGTTTTCTTTGTAGATATAGTTAATTTTCTTGCCCTGTTGAACTTTAAAAAGCGGAGGCTGAGCAATGTAAACATAACCTCTGTTAATCAGTTCTGGCATGTGTCTGAAAAAGAAAGTCAAAAGCAGGGTTCTAATGTGGGCACCATCCACATCGGCATCGGTCATAATAATAATTTTGTGATATCTGGCGTTGTCTGCGTTAAAATCACTTGCCACCCCACAGCCTATTGCTAAAAACAGAGATTTTAACTCGTTGTTGGCCAAAACTTTGTCAAGTCGTTCCTTTTCTACGTTTAGCACTTTTCCGCGTAGTGGCAAAATAGCTTGAAATTCTGAGTTTCTGCCTTGTTTTGCAGATCCTCCCGCTGAATCTCCCTCTACGATATATAGTTCTGTGTTTTCAGGTGACTTGTTGCGGCAGTCTGCTAGTTTTGAGGCAAACCCTAGATTGTCAAGTGGACTTTTGCGGCGAGTTGATTCCTTTGCTCGGCGAGCCGCTAGTCTGGCTTTTGAAGCCATTAAACACTTTTCAACAATTGCTTTTGCAGTTTGTGGGTTTTCAAGTAAAAACTTCTCCAAGCCTTCGCCAACTAAACGACTAACTAGCGGGCGAACATAAGGATTTCCAAGTTTAGTTTTAGTTTGACCTTCAAATTGAGGCTCAGGTAATTTAACCGATAAAACTGCAATTAGTCCTTCTCTGGTGTCTTCGCCCAAAATTTGGTCAGTCTTTTTAATTAAATTATTGTCAGTTGCGTATTTTGAAATTACACGAGAAAGTGCTAGTTTAAGGCCATCTTCGTGCATTCCACCTTCTTTGGTTAAGATGTTG
>CAUUBG010000076.1:0-3405 GCA_963543345.1 uncultured Acholeplasmataceae bacterium
TTTTTAGGTCAAAGTGTCATAAAAGGTTGAAAGTTTAGGTATAAAAAGAAAAGTTTACGATGTCACTTTTGAAGTAAAAGACCATACAAGCAGTATTGCGAAAAGAACGCTTAGACATGGTGCTAAAATTGGTCAGATTGACGAAAGTCAGTTTGAGACCGATGGTCTTGGCATTCTTAAAGCAGAACTTGATGGAAACGAAAAAACTAAGCAAGAAATTGAAAACTTCTTAGTTCAAAAAACCCACAAAGTAACTCTTCACATCGGTAAACCTACTAAGAAATTTGGTCAATACCCTCAAACTAAAGTTGACAATCCTGCTGGTATTCAAAAATTAAAAGACGAAACACACGAACTTAAGTTCAACTCAAAGGGTAAAGACTACACTATGCTGTTTACTCGCAGTTACTGGCAAGACAGTGCAGGTAATAAATACGAAAAATACAACAATCAATACTTTAAAATAGAGCCAGTTGATTTTATTAAAATTCCAAAGCAAAACACTTGGTTTACCGAAAAAATCATAGATTTTTCTCCTTTTAATATTTACTACCTTGGTTATTCTGATAACGCCAAACCTGAACGCTCTATTTTTAAAGCAATGGTTTTAGATATTGGAAAAGTTCTAGGTGGCGAAGTTCACATGCCAACTTATGATTCTGGTGATTTTCAAGTTAAACCTGCTTTAGACTCAAGTTTACACTCTAAGTTAAAAAAAGAATCTACTGATTATGCGAAAGCAATTCTAAATCGCTACAGCAATGTATCTAATGAATATCGTGATGTTAATTTAAATGCTTTTGCAGAATATAGTCCCACAATGCCTTATTACGACGGTAGCTACAGTCAGTTCTGGTGGCTTGGTACACAGTATCCTGACTCTGACCCTAACGACCCTGATCCTAGCGCTCCTGAATCTGGCCCTCACGCGCACGTCATCTACTCCGACGGCAACTCGGACTGGAGTAACGTCAACAACGTTTTAGGTGTAGTAGTTTGCATTAGGTAGTCTTCTTGACCACTTACCGTATGTACTCTCTTTTATGTTCGTTTGAGAGATTTTCACACTGTGTGGCTTTTTCACATATAACAATTAATCAATTCACATTTCTTTGTTTCTAACTATCTTCATTTTTAAAACCACATCAAAGACCTTTTTAGCAATAAAAACTTAAAAGGTCTTTTTTTCATATATTTAGACAAAAAAACTTCAAAAACAACCTGAAACTTCTTTATATATGCATATCTAGAACCGCATTTACAATTTAAAATAGGCTTTTTATGTGGCTGGGGTATAATTATGTAAGCACTTTTTGAACTACTTGACTTAAATATATTTCTCGCTAAATATTTGCCTAAATAAATAAAGTTATTTAAATACACAAACAAAAGTGAGAACTTTTCAAAAAGGAGGTTTACTTTATGAAAAAAGATTTTATTAAATACGAAGAAACTAACACTAACTTATCTACTCCCTTAAAACCCCGTCAATTCAAAGCTAAAAAGCAATTTGCACAACCTTATTCAACTAAACCCTACACTCGCCCTGTAAAAATCACCAGTACTTTATTTGCTTTATTTCTGGGTTCAATTATTGTCGCCTTGATGACTTTTTTGTCGTTGGGACAAAAACCAAATCACATAAAACCAAAAACCAACATCAACAACGAATACTTAGACCGTCCCAACGATGGCACTAAACCAATTGACGAAAAAGATCACTTAAAAAACATTTTAATCGCAGCCAAAGTTTTTAGAGACAAAAGTCATTTTCAAAGTGAAACTAACGGTCAGGCTACCGCTTACTTTGGTTCTTTTGGTTCAACAACTCAGAAAATCAAAGCGATGCGCCAATATGACACTGTGCACCTTTCAAATAAGCAATACTCAAAAGGTACGTTTGCCAGTCCCGGCCTTTACATTTTTAGAAACGAATCACCTCGTGGTGCACAGTACTTCGTTAAAGAACTTGCTCATCTTGAAAATGGTAACTTTGACAAACCAGTATGGAGACAATACAAAGGCTCAGATGCTCCGTTTACAGAAGCAGATTTTACTGAAAACATTCTGGGCTCTGACTTAAAAGACTTCACTCAACAAATTCTTTCCCGCAAAACCATTAAAAAAGTAGAACTAATCAATCAGGCAAATGGTGAAACTACTTACCGTGTTGATTTTGTAGTAGACGAAGACTTAAACAAACCAAGTGGTCTTGGCAAACTTGTCGCTACAGGTAAATACGCAGTTGAAGTTAGAGAAATGGCTCAAACTCCGTACTATCCAACCTTTAAATCATTTACCTTAGATGTAACCATGAATGATCGTTGGGAAGTTTTAAAAACTATTTCAAACGAAGAGTATAACTTAACCGTTAAAGGAATTTCTTCTGATTTTGCGGCAACTATGACGCAAACTTTTACTTACAAAAAAGAAAAAGTGCAAACCGAAGATTTTCATAACTTTTTCCGCAAAGACTTTCGTAAATTCGGCGAAAATGCGGAGCCTAAGCCAGATGCAACTGATCTTTTAATAGATGCTTTTTCAAAAGTAAAATCAGGCAACTTCGCAGGTTCACTAAACGTTAACGGACAAGCACTTGACTTTACTGCAACTTTTTCAAAAGACCCTGCAATTTTAAAAATTGAGTCTAGATTATTTAATCTACACTATGAAAGCAAAAAATACACATTTTCAATGCTTGGCCAAACCTACACAGGTGAAGCCGACACTATTGTTGAGTTAATTGACAAACTATTTAATAAAGGTAGTTTCTTAAATCTACCTAACCTGCAAGAAATAATTGGTGAACTTAACCAAAACTTCGCCAAACCTAAAAACATCGGTGCCTACACTGTACTTGAAACTAAAGCCAAAGGCATTACTTTAACCTTCTACATCAATAAAGACACCAAAGAGTTAGTTGAGTTTAATGCCAAACAAGAGACTAACGGAAAAACTCTAGAACTTAACTTTAAACGTGGCGAAAAACCAGCAAACCCTGAGTTTTCTGAAGACAAAACTGATTTTGACAACGCCACTCAACAACTTAAAAAAATCTTTAGCGATACTTTTGAGTTCAACTTATCTAAAGAAATCAACGCCAACTCAAGTTTGGCAGTCAACGCTTTAGTTTCTTTTAACAACAAAACATCGGTTTCTGCAAGCGGTGAACTTAACCTAACTGCATTTGGCAGGAACTATACCATTCCTTTTGATATTGTTGAAAACAAACTCACAATGCACTTCAAATCGCGTTCTTTAACTTTTGATTTAAACAAAATTGTCAAAGAGTTTTTCAATGTTGATTTAACTAAAAATAGTTTAGAAGAGCTAATTAACTTAATTGACTTTACTAATTTAGTTAAAACCGCTGAACGTTTGTTTAGTTTCCTTGATTTAAAACTA
>CAUUBG010000077.1:0-3310 GCA_963543345.1 uncultured Acholeplasmataceae bacterium
GTTCTTTAAAGACAAACCAAACCGCGGTATGGTTGACTTTATTAGTGAGTTTTACCAAGCGCTTCAACAAGGTGGAGATCCGTTTTTAAGTCAAAGCGAAAAATTTGGCTATACCAACGTCTTTAAGATAGCGCCGGTTGTTGAAAACATCTTGCCAAATGCAGGTCGTTTTGCTGGTTGCATCTACATAGGATATCGTTTTCAATCGTAATGAACACCGAGACAAACACTGTTTTAAAATTTAATTTAACTGCACTACCTAAAAAAGCAGATTTAGTGGTCCGAGTTTCTTTTGGCACCTTGATTGCACTACTTGGAGCACTTATAATGTTGCTTCCAAAAAGCGTGGCTTTTTTGAGTTTAGTTAACCAAAATACAGCAAACTCAGCGTTTGCTGTTTATGTTTTAAATAACTTAGCAGTAGTTGCAAGACACCTTTATTTAACTTCAGTAATTTTGCTTTTAGGAAAAATTTTAATTAAAGATTCAAAAACTAAGTTCACACCTATCTTTTATTTAGTTAACTTAGTGTTTTATCTTGCCTTTATTTTTAAAATTAGACATTTTTTTCAAGATCAAAGCGCGTACTTTAGTTTAATTGTGCCGTTAATTTTAATTGCTACCTTTTTGGCTTTCTATGTGTTGGTGCGTTCTTTTAACACGTCGTTTTTCCACTTTTCTAAAAAACACATATTTTACGAAGTTCTGTTATATATTGTTGTCTTTTTGTTTTCGCTGTCTCCACTTACCTTGCAAGTAATTTTTGGCCACATGACTTACCAAAAGTTTGTTTTTACTCGCCAGCACTTATTTATGCTACTTGCTCCATTTGTCTTGATTTTTATTTTAACCAATGTATACATCAACCGCACGCATGAATACAAGAAGTTTCTGTTGTTTACAGTATCTCTTTCCGTAATTTATTCTGTTTACTCAGTTTTAAATAAATCAGAAATATTTACTGCTAAGTTTGCTTTCTCTCCGTTTAAATGGTTACTGCTAGCACTTCCTTTTATTTTCTTATTTGAACTGAAACGCGCAATGTCTATATTTACGATGTTTTCAACCGGAGTTCCGCTGCTTTTTGTGTTTTTCTTGCAACTCAAAGAAAACGGTAGTTTCTTTAGTTTAGAAAACATGCTTATCTATTTACCGGCGCTTTACTTAATAGTGCTCTCTGCGCTTGCCTACACTTTGAGGTTTTTTGAAATGCCAAGTGCAAAAGACCTAATAATTGCCCTGGTTTTCTTTACCTTGTTTTTTATAGTCGCTGCAGTAGTTTTAAGAATAGTAGATGGACTGTATCCCAACAATAAAATTGTGCAAGAACATGTTGACTTTTTCTACATCAACCGCCGTAATATCGTAGACCACGCTAAGTTTAAGACTTTCCTTGGCAATCTTCGCTCTAAATACAGAGCAGTTACTATTAAAGGAAAAACCGTAACTTTCCCGCTTACCTACCTGTTTATCACTTGGGCAATCTGCACAATTACCACGCTAACCGTAAGTCAAATTTTCTTGCAAATTCAAAAATCTTGTATTTCGTTTAGATTTGTTGTCCATAAACTCAAAAAAGACCGCCAGATTGGCGTTGTTAAAATTGGCAAAATTACTCCAGACCTTAAAAAGGAGCTTGATATGAAAGATAGTTTAGTTAAAGTTCAAAACTTTTCCAAAAAATATGCAAATAATGATTTTTATTCAGTAAAAGATGTTTCTTTTGAAATTTCTGGTGGTAAAATTGTTGGTTTTGTTGGCCACAACGGAGCCGGTAAATCAACCTTAATTAAATCGCTAGTTGGAATTCAGACAATTACTGAAGGTACAATTTCAATTTGTGGCTACAATATTGAAAAAAATCCAACCGAGGCTAAATACTCACTAGGATACGTTTCTGACAACCACGCGCTATACGAAGAGTTGACAGGACGCGAGTACATTACTTTTGTTGCCAAACTTTTTAATGTTCCAAAAGAAGTAATTAAAACTAAACTACTTGAACTTACTGATTTCTTTCAAATAACTTATGCAATTGACCGCCAAATTCGCACATACTCACACGGTATGAAGCAAAAAATTTCGGTAATTTCTTCGCTAATTCATGAACCAAAAGTCTGGGTGCTTGACGAACCTCTTACCGGGCTTGACCCAACTTCCGCATATCAACTTAAAGAAGCGATTAAAATGCACGCAAAAAAAGGCAATATCGTGATTTTTTCTTCGCACATCATTGAAGTTGTTGAAAACATTTGCGACGAAGTTGTCATTATTAAACGCGGTCAAATGGTGATTAACGAAAAAGTATCTGAGCTTAAGGCCAAATACGGAAACCTTGAGCAGATGTACATTAAACTAATTGAGCAGTAAAATGGCGACTAAGTTTTACAACACTTTAAACTCGGTTCGTGAACACCCAAATCAGTTTTTGGTGTTCTGGCAACTGCTTAAGTCTGAATACGTTGATGCTTCTTTTGTCAAAATCAGAGGGTCTGTTGGCACTAAAATCGCTAAATACGCGCTCATGCTGTTTTTTGCAGGTATTTTGTTTTATGTATACAACTACATGTTGCCTGCTTTTTCTGTGCTAGGTGCTTCTCCTTATATCGCCTTAGTTCCAGCTATCTTTATTTTCTATACCTTAATTACCTCATTTCAGTCAATGCAAGGAATGGCCAAATCTCTGTTTCAAAACCCAAAGAACGACATTCTCTTTGCTTTTCCGATTACTAACCTGACGATTTTTCTTTCCAAGATCGCAGCTAGGTATTTAATTGAATTAGTTAAAACTTTGGTGTTTTTCCTGCCTTTCTTACTTTCAATTTACTACAACAACGCTGGGGTTGAATATGGTGCGCTCATTCCGTTTCTCGGCCGAATTTCGGTAATTTGCTTTACAATTCCCGCAGTTGCTTTGTTTTTAGGTACAATTTTTGCAGTTGTTTATTTCTACGCCTTTTCTTTCTTAAAGCGTTCAAGAATCGCAACCTTAGTGGTATCGCTAATTGCAGTTTCTCTTGTTTTCACACTAGTCATTATTTTTATTGACAATATGCGAGGACACGACCGCTATATTCGTTTCGATACTTTTCAAACTAGATGGCAAAACGTGAACTTCGCTTTTCAGCGCAATTTCTTAAATAATCTATTTTTCTTTAGATATCTGTATTACTTAATTTTTAAAGTTGATGTTAGTATTGCTGCAGTTGACATTATTAGAAGACCAACGGCTGCTCACTTGGCCGTAATTTTTGGCACTGTGTTTGTGTTGTTTTTAGTTTCGTCACTGGTTTCTTACTTTGTGTACTTT
>CAUUBG010000078.1:0-3249 GCA_963543345.1 uncultured Acholeplasmataceae bacterium
TGGTGCGAAACTTTCAGGAGTGCTTTATGTGCTGGACGAGCCTTCAATAGGTCTACATCAAGCCGATAACGCAAAGTTAATTAGCACTCTTTGTAAAATGCGCGACCTTGGCAACACTTTGGTAGTGGTAGAACACGACAGTGAGACCATGGAAGCCGCTGACTGGATTATTGACATTGGACCAAAAGCCGGCGACTTTGGTGGTGAGTTAGTTGCCGAAGGTACACCAAAAGACTTCATTGAGAAACCAAAATCACTTACTGGCTATTATTTGTCTGGCCAAACAGAAGTGCCAATTCCGGCAAAACGTCGTCAAATTAGCGATTTTGACTATATAGAAATCAGCAAAGCCCGCGAAAACAACTTAAAAAACATTGACACCAGATTTTACTTAAATGTTTTAACTGTAGTTACAGGAGTTTCGGGTTCTGGTAAGTCTAGTTTAGTGCAAGATGTCCTGCTTAAATCTCTTCAAATTAAACTAGGTGACACTAAGCAAACCAAACCTAAAGTTGAGTGGGTACAAGATTTTTCAAAGATAAAGAAAATTATTGATATTTCACAAGCCGCAATTGGCTGAACTCCGCGTTCTAATCCAGCAACTTACATCGGTGTGTTTGACTATATTCGCGGACTTTTTGCAGAACTTCCTTTAGCAAAACAACGAGGTTATCAAAAAGGCAGATTTTCATTCAACGTCAAAGGCGGGCGTTGTGAGGAGCGCAAGGGTGATGGACTTAAGAAAATTTCAATGCACTTCCTACCAGATGTCTATGTGAAGTGCAGTTTATGCAATGGCACCAGATTCAACTCAGAAACTCTGCAAGTTAAATACAAAGACTTTAACATCGCAGATGTTCTTGAAATGCGAGTGGAAGAAGCGGTCTCTGTTTTTAAAAACTTCCCACAAATTCATAAACGCTTAAGCGTGATGCAGGAAGTTGGACTTGGCTACATTAAATTAGGCCAAGCCTCAGACACCTTGTCTGGTGGTGAGGCTCAACGAGTTAAGTTAGCCTCTGAACTACACAAAGAAATCAGACCTGGAACTATTTTCATCTTAGACGAACCAACAACTGGGCTTCATCAAGAAGACGTTAAAAAACTTTGCCAGGTTCTGCATAAACTAGTAGATAAAGGAACCACTATGGTGGTAATTGAGCATAACTTAGACGTTATTAAACAAGCCGACTGGATAATTGATCTTGGACCACAAGGTGGCGATGAAGGCGGCGAAATTGTTGCTAAAGGTACTGTTCAAGATGTTTGCGAAAATCCGCGTTCTTTAACTGGAAAATATTTAAGAAAGGTATTAAAAATATGATTAGAAAAATACAAAAACTCACAGCCAGATACAGAGAAACTAAGTTTTTTAACTTTACTAATAAGTACTGGGAAACTTTAACTTTTCCGCTGCTAACCTTGATTTTTATCGCACTACTTGCTTTGGCTACGAATGGTTTTCGTGCACCAGACCGAGCAATTGGCTTCAGTAAAACAGCCTTTTCAGTGTTTGGACAAGACATTAGATGGTATGCTGTCTTTATTTCTTTTGGTATATTTGCTGCAGTTTACACTTCGCTAAAAGAAGTCAAAAAATCAAATATTTCGGTATCACATGCCACTGACGGAGTTTTAATAATTATTCCACTTTCAATTTTGGGCTCTAGACTTTACTACCTACTGTTTGACCCAAATGCTTCTCTTTCTTCGTTTTTTGATTTCAGAAGCGGAGGACTTGCGATTCACGGTGCGATAATTGTGGCCATGATTTCAGCAGCCATTTACTGCTGGGTTAGAAAAATCAATATGCTTTTGATTTTAGATATTGTCGCAATTGGTTTTTCAACCGCGAAGCACATGGCACAATGGCTCAAAGTCTTAATTTCTTGCCAGGTTTTATTCGCGAGCAAATGTACTTTAGCGGAAACAATTCAACTCAAATTGGCTACTGGCACCCAACCTTCTTATATGAGTCTTTAGCTAATTTATTTATTTTAATTTCTTTGCTAGTAATTCGCCGTTTTAAACTACTTAAAGTCGGAGATATGTTTGGACTCTACGTTGTTGCCTACGGCTTAATTCGTGGCTTTTTAATTGAACCTTTTCGCCAAGATCCACTATGGATTGGCAAGATTAAACAAAATGTGTTAATTTCTGTTCTGTTTATAATTGGTGGTTTGATTTACTTTGGTGTTAAGTATCTTTACTTCGTGCACATTCCATACTACACAGAGGCCACTCCTTATCACTACGAAACATACCTTGACCCTGGCAAAAAAGGGCGCTATATAGTTAACGAAAAAGGTGAGAAAGTAGGGTCTGTTGCCTACTTTTTAATAGACGCAGATCTTGCTTTAAAACTGGGTTATAAGGCTGTTTTGAAGTTTAAAATTTACAACTATCTATTTGGAATTAAAACAGTTGTTTTCTCTAAACTTAACTTAAAACAAACTCTGGCTGAAAGCGCCCTATACTGTTCATTTAAAAATGCTTATTTGCAAGATGAGCAAAACCCATTTCTAGCAAACGAACTGATGAGAAAAGAAAGAGCGTGTGTGATTTCAGAAAGCGAAGAAATGCTAAAACTAGCAGATGCGTTTGAAATTAAGACAGTTTTCTATAGCAAAGAAACTTCTGAAAACGGCTCTACAACCGCACTTTACAAGATTAACGATTTAAAGGATTTAAAGGATTTATTTAACTAATTATGAAAGATTTAATTATTATTGGCGCAGGCCCTGCTGGCCTTAACGCAGCAATTTATGCAGCAAGACAAAACTTAGATGCTTTAGTGTTTGAACGAAAAGTACCAGGTGGTGCAATTATTAACACAAAAGAAATTGAAAACTATCTAGGTTTTAGCAAAATAGAGGGTAGTGCTTTGGCGAAGTCTATGTACGAACACGCTAAGTCTTTAGGTGCAAAAATAATTGCTGAAAATGTTTTAAAAATTGAAAAAATTGAAAATGGTTTTAAGGTTTCAACAAATCAAAATTCGTATGAAACCAAAACCGTGCTATTAGCAACTGGCCAAAAACCCAGAACGCTAAACGTTGAAAATGAAGATAAATACCTTGGCAACGGTATTTCTTTTTGTGCAACTTGCGACGGCTTTTTCTACAAAGACTTAGAAGTAGCAGTTGTAGGTGGCGGCAACGCTGCTGTTGACGAGGCTACTTTTTTGGCAGACATTTGTAAAAAAGTTACAGTTATCACTCAAGACCCTCACTTAACCGCTGACAAAAA
>CAUUBG010000079.1:0-3086 GCA_963543345.1 uncultured Acholeplasmataceae bacterium
GTTGAAGAACTAGTAAAACAACTAAATATATAGTTATAAACTAGAACTTTTTTATTTAAGAACATTGCTTTTCGTAAAAAAATATTAAAACACTATTCTTTATTCATATTATCGTTTAACTAGGCTGTTTAGTATAATAAAAAAGGTGATTAAATTTTAATCACCTATTTTGTTTTTCAAAAAGAATTCTATTTCTTCTGCTAATTTTATTTTTTTAAGAATAGTATTTTTACATATCGAAATAGATATAACTGTTTCATCTAAAAATGTAATTTCGCTTTCTTTTCCGCAATCTTTCATTTCTTTGATCGCTTTAATGTTTATCAACTGACACTCGTATTTATTTATTTGTTTTGTTTGAATAAAACAAGTTTTTGAATTTAAATAAATAGGTGTTAGTCTGCTAAGCTTAAACTTTTTATCAACTGCATTTTTATATCCTGAGTAATTTGTTAAATTATTTTGAAGTAGATTATCTATAAACTTTTTATTTGTGATAAAAAGTTGCTCAGGAGCTTGGCCTAGTTTATATACATAAAGTGAATTTTTAACATTTTTAGTATATTTATACATTAACCAATAGAACCTTTCATTTCTAGTTTAATTAGCTTGTTTAATTCTACGCTGTACTCCATCGGCAATTCTTTGGAAAATGGGTCAATAAAGCCCATAATGATAAGTTCTGTGGCTTTCTTTTCGTCAATTCCACGAGACATTAAATAAAACAATTGTTCTTCGCTAATTTTAGAAACCTTTGCTTCGTGTTCTAAAAAAGAGTCTGAGTTATTAACGATGTTAATTGGAGTAGTGTCTGATTTTGAAACTTCGTCCATCAATATAGTGTCGCATTCAATGTGGGAAAAAGCAGAGTGTGCTTTTTTAGAAAAGTAAACTTTCCCTCGGTAATCAACAATGCCACCATTTTTCGCGACACTCTTAGAAACTATAGTTGATGAAGTGTTTGGCGCTAAGTGTATCATTTTTGCACCAGTGTCTTGATCTTGACCTTCACTGGCAATAGCAATAGACAAAGCCTTTCCTTTAGCGTAAGGTCCGGCTAGAATAGTTGATGGGTATTTCATGTTGATACGTGAACCCATATTGCCATCAATCCACTCCATTTCACCAAAACTCTCAACATGTGCTCTTTGGGTAACTAAGTTTAAAATGTTTTTAGACCAGTTTTGAATAGTTGTGTATCTGCATTTTGCATTTGATTTTACAAAAATTTCAACAACCGCAGCGTGCAACGAATCTTTTGAGTAAAGTGGCGCTGTGCACCCTTCTACGTAGTTTAGGTAGCTATAGTCTTCGCAAATTATCAAAGTACGTTCAAATTGTCCAAAGCCGCTTTCATTCATTCTAAAATAAGACTGTAGCGGTTCCTTGATTTCTACGTTTTTTGGAACATAAATAAAAGAACCCCCACTCCAAACAGCTGTGTTTAAAGCGGCATATTTGTTGTCGTCATATTTAATAATTCTGCCAAAATACTCTTTAAAGATTTCTGGAAACAAACGCAGGCCTGTATCTGTATCTAAATAAATCACGCCTTTTGCTTCAAGGTCTTTTTTAATTTTAAGATAAACAGCCTCTGACTCAAATTGAGTAGTGACCCCTGCTAAATAACTACGCTCAGCCTCAGGTATACCGATTTTTTCAAACACAGTCTTAATTTCAAGTGGAACTTCATCCCAAGAATTGGTCAACTTACTTGATTTAATATAGTATTTAAAATCTTGAAAATCAATAAAATTTAAGTCAGGACCCCACTTAGGATTGGTTAGTTCTAAAAACTTTTCAAAGGCTTTCAGTCTAAGTTCAAGCATCCATTCAGGTTCATTTTTAGATTCAGATATTTTTTTGATTATCTCTTTGTTAAGCCCTTTTCCAAGATTGATTTCAGGTTTTGTCTCTATATGAAAACCAAGTTCATAGTCTTGATTTATTGCAGTATTCTTTAAGTTATCAAGAACTTCTTTATTTTTAATTTCTCTTTTTTTCATAAAGTATTTAATATTTCTTCAAGGGCTTTCCAAGCAAGTGTTGCACATCTCACTCTTGCAGGAAACGCTTTAACTCCAGAAAAAGCAATTAGTTCGCTGTTTGCAAAATCAGTAGAAATATCTTCCCCTTTAATGATTTTAAAATAAGTAGAAATTATTTCTTTAGCATCTTTGATTTCAGTATTCTCAATAGTTTTGCAAAGTACAGATGCCGCAGCACAAGAAATTGAGCAACCTTTTGAAAGATGTCTAACCGAAGATATTTTGTTGTCATTTATCATAACTTCAATTTCTGCAACATCACCGCAGCTTGAGTTTACCAATTTTAAGTATTTGGCATCTGGTTTTTTTTTAAGTCCTTTATTGTAAGGATTGCTTGAATGAAACATTATAACTTCTCTGTATAAATTATTTAGTTGGACGCTCATTTTATACTCCTTGGAAAAATTCAATTAGTTTCTTAGTGACAGAAATAAATTTACGCACATCTTTTTTATTATTATAAATCCCAAAAGACACCCTAAGGGCACTTTCTACATCTAAATTTGTAAATGCCAAACCTGAGCAATGTTGTCCTGCTCTTAGACAAATTTTTTCCTGGTCGTAAAAAGTTAAAGCATCGTGGGGATGCACGCCTTTGATATTAAAAGAAATAATTCCACTTTCAGGCACTTTGGTGTACAATTTAACTTCGTCAATTTTACTAAGTTCACTGTAAGTAAGGACTGTGAGTTCTTTTTCGTGCTTTTCTACATTTTGCATACCGATTTCTATTAAAAACTTTAAACTTTCTTTAAAAGAAATTGCTTGACTGATTGCTGGGGTTCCAGCTTCTAAATTAGCAGGTGCAGGATTGTAAATGATTTCTTTCTCATCAATACTTTCCACCATTTGTCCACCATACTCAAAAGCATTTAGTTTTTTTAAGCTATTTAATTTACCAGCAAGTATACCAAGACCATTTGGACCATATGTTTTGTGGGCTGAAAACACCAAAAAATCACAATGTAGTGCATGTAAATCTATCTTAATTCTAGCGGCAGCCTGTGCAGCATCAACAATTAAAATAATACCTTTTTC
>CAUUBG010000080.1:0-3029 GCA_963543345.1 uncultured Acholeplasmataceae bacterium
TAGAAGTTGAGTTTTGCCACCAGCCCATTTCACAAAAGGTTTGGGTGCGGTTTGATTAGTAAAATCAAATAGTGCAGGAATTTCTGTGTTTAGTGCTTTGGCAATTTTATAAATTGTTTCAAGCGAAACATTGACCTCACCATTTTCAATTTTAGAAACTTGTGGTCTTTCAATACCGCTACTTAAAGCCAAGTCTTCTTGCGTTAAAGAATGGCTTTTTCTTAACGCTAATACTCTTTCACCAAAGTGTTTTTTAACAAGATTTATCATATCTATATTTTAACAAATTTGTGTGTCAAAGTATACAATTTTACCAATTAAAAATAAGCAGTCCTGGTCTGCTTATTTACATTTTATTTAATTATTAAAAAGTTTATGTTTTATTGTTTTAGGTGTCTTTTAACTTTAAACTCGCCTCTGTTGAAAAATTCATTTTCCATTATTAGATCAAAATCATCTGAATAAAAACAAATTATTAAACCAATCAGAATAAATAAATTCATCTTAACTTTACCATTGATTTCAACTCTAGGTAAGAAGTTTTTATCGCAAATAATTTCATTCAAAGCGACTTCTGGGTTAGCATCTAATTTGCTTTCTAAATACTTTTTAAAACTTTGTTTTTCATCATTATTGAAATTAACTTTATCTAAACGAATTAACATATTTGAGCTTATCGCCATATACTGTTTTTTTAACATATTAACAAACTCAAAAACAGTAGTTCTTTTTACAGGAGTGACTTGCGGAAGGATAAACTTATTGAGTTCAAATATGTCAATAATTTCTTTATCCTTAATAAAATCAGCAACTAGTTCGTTATATTCTGGAAAAACTGTTTCTAAATTACCAATTAAAGGTCTTTTAAATGCAAAGTCTTTGGCAAAAAACTGTTTTGCTAAATTAAATATGTCATAAGGATGGCGGATTTTGTGCCTGTAAATAAAGTCAGGCATTTCTGCCTTGCATGCCAAAAATATATACTGATCAGTGCGGTAGCCAATTTTGATTGCTTTTAAAGATTTTTCAATAATTGCTTTTAAATTTTTGAGTTCTGTGTCAGTTATTTTGAAATTCTTAAAGTAGATATAGCCACGATTCCAAAAATAAATAAAGTTTTTAGTCTCTGAAATCTCTGTTGAAAATACGCTTTTGGCAACCCCTTTAAACTCATTTTCAAATTTTGTATAGTCAAAAAATTCGGTTTGCGAAATCAACCATGCTTTAATTTTGCTTCGCAAGGTTTCGTTGCCACCAAGTGGTAGCAAATAATCGCGCTTGCCTTTAAATAACTGATTTTCATAGTCGGAAAGGGCGCCCTTAAGTTGGTATCTATTAGTAATATTGAAGTCTTTTAGATCACTTTTAAAAATTTTTAAAATACCTGAATACGAAATTGGATGATTTTGATTTTGCAAGTAGTCAGATATTTTTTTAGCAAAATCTAAAGTGATTTGAGGAGAGTCGTTAACGTGTGTGTAAGTTTTACGGTCTACTAATTGAACGTTGCTTCTTTCAATTATTGCTTGGACAGTATGGAAATACTTATTTTCAGGTTTATCTGTTTCTTCAAACAAAATATTGCCAAATTCAGCAAGAGAGCACTCGTTGATGCGTTTAATATCGTTATAATCAGAACAGTGAAAACCGTTTTTGAAATACTTTTCAATTAAAATTTCTGTTTTTTGTTTTTTAGATAAGCTAAAATTGTATCTAATATAGGTGCCTTTTCTTAGATGAAAATTATTGGAAACATAAGTTTTTATACTATTTTTTGTCATTTTAAAGTTCGGCACAAGTTGTCTAATTTTTTTGATTTTTAAAAGCAGGTCTTCTTTTTTAAAATAATGTTTAAAGACCTGTTTTTCAACTTCTAGGAATTTATCTAAATGTTCTTTTGCTGAAAAAAATCCATGGAACTGCTCAAGATATCCTGTGCTAGTTCCCACGTTTAAGTTTTTGAGTAAAAAAGAAGTAGCGTCGTAGTCATATTTAAGTTTGTCTTTCAAGGATATGAAGTCAAAAAAGTAGCGGCATTTTGTAAAGACAAACATAAAGTCTATTGATTTAAATGTAAAGTTTTTTAAATAAAATGCATTAAACTCACTAATCATTTTATCTATTTTTTGTCTTACTCTTTCTCTAGTTAAATCAAATTTCTGGCCAATTTCATCTAAAGTAAGGTGGTTTCTTTGACCTAAAAGTTCAAAATCTGTGTAACTGTAGCCTCGCATTGCACCAATAAATAGCTCAATAAATAAGTAGTATTTATCAGTTGCTGAAAAAAAATAAAATATTTGCAAGTTTATTTAGTTCAAGGCCATATTTAAAAAACAACTCCTCAATTTTAGCGTCTTTAATTTATTGAATTAGTTCAGCAAAATTACCCTTATACGAATTGTTAATTTCAAACATTTTGAGTAAATTAAAACATTTTTCTTCGTTTTCAGGCAAAATATACTTAGCGTAATAAGGAATTGCTTCTCTTAAAATCAAGAGTTCTTGAAAAATAAAATGTGGATTGATGGTTTCGTTGGTTTTGTTTAAAATAGTTTCTCTAGCAATTGTAAAGTCAAATAAGTTTTGATTGATTCCACAATTGATTTTTTCCTGATTTTTAGTAGCGCCAATAATATCTGCAATTTGTATATCTGAAATTTGTTTTCTAGTTTGAGGGGCGATTTCGGTGTTTAAAAGGTCTATATTCAGGCCAGTTAGTGATTTAATTAACTTAAAACCGTTTTTTAAAGATTTTAAAAACAAGTGATCGTCTAGTGTATAGAGGTTTTCATACTTTTTAGTTTTCTCTGAAATTAACTTAGTTTCGGCGTCTATTTTAAAATCCCATTGAAGAATATACTCAAATTTCTTTACTTTCATTGGGGAATTAAAACCCTCTTTAAATCTGCTGTAAAGCGTAGAAACTTTTTTACCAACGAACTGTTTGCAAAAAATATAAAAATATTGTCTAGACAACCAAACATTTTTTCTAATTTTAAATAAATTTGTCTCTTTAAATAAAAAAGTTC
>CAUUBG010000081.1:0-2972 GCA_963543345.1 uncultured Acholeplasmataceae bacterium
AAAATTCATTTTAGACAACTACCAATCAAAAATTACTGACAAAATGAAAAAAGACATCAAAAAAGCCATTAAATCAGAAATCAACTCATTTTCTCAAAACCAATTTGCAAGCAACAAACTACCTTCTTCAATTGGAGTGTATGAGTTTTACATCAAATACTACAATGTAGAGAAATACTCAGAAATCTACAACAAAAAAATCCTGCAAAAAGCAATTGAACTATACAGACTAGATCCAGATGTTCTTAACTACGAAACTCTAACTAAACGTGCAAACCGTTTATTTAAAGAATACGCAAACGTAGACCTTGCTCATTTACTTGCTTACTTTGATACAAACCTTGACGGTAAACACAACGAAAAAATCACTGCAGATACTTTAACTCCAGAACAAATCAAAACCCTTTCTAAACTACTTAAATACGCAATTAAGCAAGCCTATGAAAACCGCGTTGACAAGATGTATGATACTTTGGACGAAATCGCAAAGAAATTCAACTCAATTCCGCGTCTAACTCCATACGACGCGTATGAAAAAAATACTCAAACTTTTGACAACAAAACAAAGGAAAAACTAAACTTTGGTGATGACTTAAAACTAGAAAACTTAGTTAAACTAAGAAATGACGGTGTGACTTAAAAAGCAGAGAAGTTAAACAAAGTTAAAAACTCTAAAAACGACTTTGGACAAAGCTCTAAGTTTGACGAAAGATTTATGCGCCATGCTCTAGACTTTTATCGTCAATTGCTTGGAACTAAGAAACCTTATGAGGCTTCACTTGAAAATCCAGTAATTGAATATGCTTCTGAGGCTCAAAACTCAGCAGACTTCACAAAAGAGCAACTTAAAAAACTAGAATCAAGCTTTGGTTTCCACGTACTTGCTGGTCTTTCTTTAGAAAAAGCACCAACTACTGAAGGTCCAAAAGACACAATTAAACGCTTTAAAGAAAAAGGTTTAAATCTAGACAACTCAAAAAAAGACGAACTTACTGTTGGTCAAATCAAAACTTACTTCTTAAGTGATTTCAATGACTACCGTCCTGACCTTCCAACTAACTTAGTTAACGTGCTTAACAACGTGCTAAAAACTTTTAAAGAAAAAGTAAACAACGCAAACACTAAGAAATACGTACTTGAACAAATTCTTGGCACAGTTGACTTTGGTATAGATGCGCACGCTAAAGCAATGGATAAACTAAACTCAGAAATAAACCAAAGAAGTTTCTTTAACTACGAAAAACTAAAACCAGGCAACAACGACTACAAGATTTACAACGACTGGTTCAGCCCTGATTTAGTTCGTAAATAGACTTAAAACAAATTAAAAAACTCCCTGTGAAGGGAGTTTTTTAATGGTTTAGCAAATGATTAAGGGGTGCCTGTTAACTTTGTATTTGTATCAAGTTCATCGTTTTCTCTTTGAAAATGAATTCTCCAGAGTTTTTTTATATCATCATAACTTGCGTTTCCGGTTTTTGGAGTATTAGTATCGCCTACTCTAGTATATATATGGAATGGTTTGACTTCTCTACATTTTTCTGTTAAGTAAAAGGGCACATTTTTAGAACTTTTGCAAACAATTACTCCAATATCAAAATGTAGGTAATACAAGTTTTTTACATCAATTTCTGGACAAACACCGCCAGCAAATTTTGCGTTTTTCAGAGTGTCGTAAATATTGTTGGAAATTAACTTATTTTCTAATCCTACAACACTGCAGTCATCTTCAACACCAAAAATTAGATATGCTTCTTGATTGTTTATATTGTTTGATAAACAAATAATGTCGTGCAACAGCGAACCTCGTTCGCTATTGCTGGTAAACTCTTTTTTATAGTCGTAGTAATTTTCTTCTTTTTTTGCTTTAATTAGTTCTACTATTTTTTCGTTTAAGTTGTCAATTTTTAATTCTTTGTGTTTTAGTTTCTCAATTATTTCTTTTAATTTTTTCTTTTCACTATCGCCAGCTTTTCCGTTTACTACCGTATTCCCCTTTTTATTATTATCGTAAATACTAACGACTGCGCCTGTATTTGCAAATTTCAATTGCCAACATTTTCCGTTGTTTTCTTTAACAACGAAATCACTTATCTCATAACCGATTTTTTTCAGGTTATCTTTAATATATTCGACATCTATGGTTACTTTTGACATATTTTCAACCAGTCTTTCTATTTTTTAATAAAACTATTGATTGTTTTTTCAGTATATTCATTAATTAATCTCAAAATTTCTTTTATATCGTGTTTATGCTTAACAGAGCATATGCCAAAAAACCTAAAAATATTTAATAAAGAGTCTTTGTTTTTTTCGTCGATAACTAGCGAAGTATAATTGAATTTTAACTGTTTTGCTGTTTTTCCGATCATTTCGTTACCGTTTTCTAGTGATGTGATAGGTATAATTAAATATAACATTGGTTGGACGCCAGTAGCATATTGTTGTTTTTGTATTGATATTTCAACTGATAAATTGCCATTTTTTTCTTTGTGTATAAAAGTTGGCAGAGTTATATCTTGTTGTTTAAATAAAAATCCATCTACTTCGTAATCGCCAACAAAATTCATTTTAATTTTGAATTCTTCCTCTAACGATGTTTTATTTTTTGATACTTCATTAATCAAATTTTGAATTTCATTATTAGTTACGATGCCAGCATCAAACATAGCAACAAGATATTCTGATAACTCATATGGGTATTTTTCAACACCTTTAAGGTTTATAAATTTTATCTCATTTAGTATGGTTGGTTTTGATATAGGATCGTTTTCATAGCTTTTTACAGGAACATCGTATCCTATTTGCCATTCAATGTAACTATCTCTAGAATAAGGAATTTTATCAGTAGAAAACCCTTCACCATAATCGTTTAATGTTTTTCTATTTTTCCACCTAAATTTTCCTTTATTTTTAACAGGGATACTAATATGAACTTTATTATTTTTTACAAAAAATATTTTACTTTCTTT
>CAUUBG010000082.1:0-2933 GCA_963543345.1 uncultured Acholeplasmataceae bacterium
GTTAGCACTTTGTTGCAATCCGGTTTATGACGATGAAATCAGAGGCTATGTTTCTAAAAACTCAGGTATAGTTGTTCATTTAAAAGATTGTGTGAACTTAAAAACTTTAGACCAAAACAGAGAAATCCAGGTGTTTTGGGGAAAATCACCAAACCGTCGTTTTGCGGCCTGGTTGAGATTAAAAGTCCAAAACACAACTACCATGATGTCTGAAATTGTGTCGCTTATCAACTCAACTTCTACCTCTATTGCTGAGTTTCAAACAGTGCAAGCAAACTCTTTAACTCAAGTTTACAAAATTAAAATTGGGGTTAAAGACGCCCATGAACTTAATTTAATAATTTTGAACTTAAAAAAACTAAGCGGAGTTTTTCAAGTTGAAAGGTTTGTTAAATAATGCGCGCACTAGTTCAAAGGGTAAAATCTGCTGAATGCGCGGTTGAAGGTCAGGTTATTTCTAAAATCAGCAAAGGTTTACTTGTTTTTGTTGGTTTTTGCCTGACCGATACTAAAGAAAATGTTTCAAAAATGTGCAGTAAGTTAAAGAAACTACGCATTTTTGAAGACAATTTTGGTAAAATTAATTTAAGTTTAAAAGAAGTTGGTGCTGAACTGATGGTAATTTCTCAGTTCACTCTATACGCAGATGCAAACAACTCCAACAGACCTTCGTTTACAAACGCTCTTGACTTTAAAGCGGCTGAGAAACTTTATCTGGAAACGCTTAATAATTTAAGTCAAGATTTTAACACCCAAGCAGGTAGTTTTGGTGCAGATATGCAAATAACTTTGACAAACTCAGGTCCATTTACTCTTTTGCTTGAAAACTAGAAAGGAAAAAATATGAATAAACCTAAAGGAACTTATGATTTATTTGGTGAGGCTGCGAAACTACACCAGGCTGTATTTTCGGTGTTAAAGAAAAACGCTGAGGCCATGGGCTGCGCTTATTTAGAGACGCCTGTTTTTGAAGACTCAAAACTTTTTCACCGAGCAAACGAAACTGCTGACATGGTCAAAAAAGAAACTTATGATTTCAAAGACAAAGGAGACCGTGCAATCACGCTTCGTCCTGAAATGACAGCTCCTGCTGCTCGTGCTTATATTGAAAATAAACTATACGCAACTAAACAAACCAAATACTACTATTTTGGTAAAGCCTACCGTTATGAGCGCCCGCAAAAAGGTCGTTTCCGTGAGTTTTTTCAGTTTGGAGTTGAAAACTTCACACCAAAGTCAGTAGTTGCCGACACTGAAGTTTTTATATTGATTTCCCAAATTTTGTCGGACTTAAAAATTAAGAACTACAAAATTCACTTAAATTGTCTTGGTGGCGAGAAAACCAAAAAAACCTACGCTGAGGCCTTAAAAGCCTATTTTTCTCCAAATTTAGATAAACTTTGTACAGACTGTCAAACTAGAGTTCACGAGAATACCTTAAGAGTACTTGACTGCAAGGTTTGTGTTAACTCTGATTTGTTTCTAAAAACACCTAAAGTTTACGATATTTTGCCAGCAGATGAAAAAAAATACTTTGACCAAATTGTTCAAAACTTAAGTAAACTTAAAATTAACGCCGAAGTTAATCATAAGTTAGTCAGAGGAATTGACTACTATACAGGTCTTGTTTTTGAAGTTAAGGTTGAGTTTGCAGACCTTGGCAATGCAGCAACTATTTGTGGAGGCGGTAGATACGACAACTTAGTTGACGAACTAGGCGGTCCTCAAACCGGCGCTCTTGGCTTTGCGTTTGGTTTTGAAAGGCTTTTAGAAGTCGCTAGTTTATCTGGCTTTTTAACCAAGGAAACTGGTCCTGATTTTTTTATTATCAATGCATGCACAGATTCTTTTTATGCCCTTAGCATCTTAAAAGAGTTAAGGTCTTTGGGCTACAGCGGGCAAATTAGCTACGAAAATAAAAAAATCTCTGCATTGTTAAAACAGGCTTATTTAACTAACCCTAAATATATTTTGACAATTGGCGAACAAGAGCGGGACACTCAAACTATTTTTTGTCAAAACGCTGAATCTAAAGAAACCGTTATCATTGATTCAAACAAACTTGCTAAGTTTGCAAAGGAGCATATAAATGAAAGTAAAAACTACCCAAATTCAGGAAAAACTAATTGGAAAATCACTTAGCGTCGCGGGTTGGGTTGCTAAAAAACGTAATTTAGGTGGCCTAATTTTCGTTGACCTTCGCGATCGTTATGGTTTGCTTCAATTGATTGTCAGACCAGAAAATCCAATTTACGAAGTTGCAGAAACCCTTAGAAATGAGTTTGTAATTGAAGCAACTGGCACTTTAGCCCTTCGTGAATCTGAAAACAAAAATCTAGAAACTGGACGTTTTGAACTTGAAGTTAATACTTTAAAAATTTTGAGTACTGCCAAAACCCCACCGCTAATCGTGGCAGATAAAACCGATGCTCTTGAAGATGTGCGTTTAAAATACCGATATCTTGACCTGCGCAGACCTGTGCAAAAATCATACATTTTAAAAAGAGCAGAAATCGTGCGCTCGGTTAGAAAATCCCTTGAGGCTATGGATTTTGTGGAAATTGACACGCCAATTTTAGCAAAATCTACCCCAGAAGGAGCACGTGACTATTTAGTGCCAAGTAGACTTTATCATGGCCAGTTTTTTGCGCTTCCTCAATCTCCGCAAATCTATAAACAACTTTTAATGGTTGCAGGTTTTGAAAAATACTATCAAATTGCTAAGTGCTTCCGTGATGAGGACTTGCGGGCAGACCGCCAACCTGAGTTTACTCAAATTGACATTGAGGCTTCTTTTGTTGACGAAAAACAAATCATGCAAATGGTTGAAAAGATGTTTAAAAAACTTTTCAAAGATGTACTTAACTTTGATTTACCACGCAAATTCCCAGTTTTAAAGTTTAAAGATGCGATTGCTAAGTATGGTTCAATTA
>CAUUBG010000083.1:0-2882 GCA_963543345.1 uncultured Acholeplasmataceae bacterium
GCTTAACACAGAAATTGTCAGAAAACGCGGACTAGACATTTTTATCTATACTTTAGTGGACGCCGAAAAGTACAATGTTAACAGCCAAATTGAGGCTCTTTTATACCTTAAAAAACTGGGGTTTAAAGTTAATCCTAACTACAAAACTTTAACACTAAACGAACTTACAGATAGTGTAGTTTATTACGATAACTTAAGAAAAAATCTAGACTACGCAACTGACGGAATTGTTTTTAAAGTCAATGACTTTAAAGTGCAGGTTAATTTAGGTTTTACTGTAAAATCGCCTAGGTGGGCTATCGCCTATAAATTTGAACCCGAAAAGGTAGAAACTAAAATTAACAAAATTGTCTACCAAGTTGGCAGAACAGGTGCAGTTACTCCGGTCGCTGAGTTTGACCGAGTATTTGTCTCTGGAACTTATGTGCAAAGAGCAACACTACATAACGAAGCGTTTGTTAAAGAAAAAGACATTAGAGTTGGGGACTATGTTTTAGTCTATAAAGCAGCCGAAATCATTCCAGAAATTACCGAAGTAATTAAAGAAAAAAGACCAGCAACCGCTAAGCCTTTTGAAATGATTAAAACTTGTCCTGCTTGCGGCAGTGACCTGTCAAAAAAACAAGCATTTTGGGTTTGTGAAAACCTAGAATGTGAATCCAGAGTTATCAACAGTTTAATTCATTTTTGTGCAAGAGCTTGCATGAATATCCAAGACTTGGGTGAAAAAACTATTGAGACTTTATTTAACCAAGGTTTCATTAAAAACATCCAAGATATTTACACCCTTCATAACTTTAGAAGCCAGTTAATCGCCTTAGAAGGCTTTAAAGACCGTTCTGTTGACAAAATTTTAACAGAAATTGAAGCATCTAAAAAAGCACCTTTTAGAACTCTGCTTTTTGCCCTTGGTATTCCAAATGTTGGAAAAAAAGTAGCAGGTTTGATTACAAAACACTTTAAAAATATAGATGCTTTGCTTTTGGCAACTGAAGAAGAAATCTCTCAAATTAACGAAATTGGCCCAAGCATTGCAAGTTCTTTAGCAAATTATTTTAACAGCCCAAAAGGCAAAGCATTAGTTGAGTTTTTAAAAACTAATGGTTTTGTTTTAACAGAAGAAGGTCTTGCTGTTCAAGACAGTTATTTTAGCGGTAAAAAAGTGTTGATTACTGGTACTCTTCAAAACTACAAAAGAGCAGAATTGCAAGACATTTTGTCGAAACGAGGCGCTAATTTAGTGTCTTCTATTAGCAAAGAAACAGATGTGTTGATAGTTGGCGAAAACGCAGGTTCTAAGTTAAGCAAAGCCAAACAATTTAACACAACCTTAGTTTACGAAAAAGACCTTGAGGAATTGTTGAAATGAAAAGCGATATCACTAAATATATTAACATCTATGGCGCTAAAGAAAACAACTTAAAAAACATCAATGTATCTATTCCTAAAAACAAGTTAGTGATAGTAACAGGTGTCTCTGGTTCTGGCAAGTCTACGCTGGCTTTTGATACCCTATATCAGGAGGGACAGCGCAGATATATCGAATCACTTTCTTCATATGCTCGTCAGTTTCTTGGCAACTTTGAAAAACCAAATGTTGACAAGATAGAAGGACTTTCGCCTAGTATTGCGATTGACCAAAAAAGTTCAGTTTTTAACCCTCGCTCAACGGTAGGTACACAAACCGAGATTTACGACTACATTAGACTACTATTTGCTTCAATTGGCAAACCCTTTACATTAGACAACAAACCTTTAGCAAGAGAAACTATTCAAGAAATCACTGCTTTTGCAATGAAGCTACTTGATACTAAAATCCAAATTTTAATCAAAGAAACTAAACTGCCAAATGAAGATAATCTAGATTTTCTCAATCGTATTCAAAAGAAAGGTTATAACCGTGTTTTAGTAGATGGTCAGGTCATTAGAATTGACGAAGAAAAAATAGAAACTAATCAAGATTTTCTCTATGTCATAATTTCAACAATCACGGTTTCAGATGACAAGGTTTCAAGAATTTTTGAAACTATAGAAACTGCATTTAAAGAAAACGCCAAGGTTATCTACATTAGAAACATAGAGACAAATGAACTTACTCCTTTTTCTGAACGCTATCACTTTCAAGACGAAATTTTTGAAATTCCAAAAATTGAGCCACGTTTATTTTCGTTTAACGTGCCGATAGGTGCTTGTCCTAACTGCAAAGGTTTAGGTAGCATTATGACAATTGAACCTGAACTGGTTTTTGACTTGGAACTTTCAATAAAAGAAGGCGCGATTATTCCTGCACAAAACAACAACGAAGATAACCTGCAGTCACAAGTTTTTGAAATTGCTGCTAACTTTTTTCAAATTGACACAGACACTCCACTAAAACTACTTGAAAAAGAAAAACTACAAAAACTGTATTTTGGCAGTCCTGAGTTAATTGAGTTTAATTTAATTTCAAAAAGCGGGCGTATAACTAAAAAAATAGAGCAGTTTGAAGGAGTTGTTAATCACTATCAAAGACGTTTTGACACCACAACTGCTGAGTGGTTCCGCGAGTGGTTAGGTAAGTTCGCTAAAGAATCTGTATGCAAACAATGCGAAGGCAAACGCTTAAATCAGTCTGCACTCTCGGTTAAAATCAATGATTTAAATATTTTTGAACTTTCTGATTTATCGGTTAAAAAACTACTTGAGTTTTTAAGTAATTTGACTTTAACTGAAGAAGAAAAAGCCATTTCTTTAAGCATTTTAAAAGAAATTAAAGACCGCCTAAATTTCCTTAACGACGTTGGACTTTCTTACCTTAATTTAAATCGTTCAGCAGCTACTCTGTATGGTGGTGAACTGCAGCGAATTAGACAAGCCACACAAATTGATGCGAAACTTTCAGG
>CAUUBG010000084.1:0-2793 GCA_963543345.1 uncultured Acholeplasmataceae bacterium
GAGTTAAGTTAATGATAGCAGTTTTCCCGTCATTTGAAATTTCAACTTCTTTATTTACTTTTTCTGCCATTGCGTTTTTCAACGCTTTTATTTTTTGTTTATTTTCGTTGTCATACTGACGGTTACCGTTGACATAAAGAAAAGCAGAGGCGAGCGCGAATAGTTCTGAGTGAAAGTCTTCTGTGTCTTCTAAAAGTTCATTTAAAGTTTGATAGTAGTCAGTTGAGTTTTCGGTAAGCAGTTTTTCTTTATTTTGGTTAATTGCTTTTATTAGTTTTTCTTTTCGGTCAATTGCCCAGTAGTATTCAGAGACAAAGAAGTTAATTGACTTAAACCAAAGCGAATAGACTGAACTTGGTACTTTTTCTTCTTCTTCGTCATCAGCATGCGGATAGAACTTACCATCTTTTTCATTTGCGTCTTCAGGGTCAATTGATTTATCTCCGTCACTTCCGACTTCGTTAGTGCGGATTTCATATCCTGTCCAGTATGTGGCGAATCCACTTTTTTCGTGTACTATCATAGAAAGCACAGAAACTGGCAGTACTGGTTCTTTGCCGTTTTGCTGCCAACCCATTAGTTGGTATTTCTTTAAATCAAAAATACGGCCTTTTTCTTTATCTGGCCTAGACTCAATTCTACCTCTGAAGCGGTAGTCTGAAAAAGAAACAAAATCGCCTTCTTCTTCTGAAAAAACATCGTCAAGTAAAGAAACTTTAGAAATAGTTAACTTACCACTTAAGGCATCGTAGTAAATTTCGCTAGTTAAAGTATAGTTTTCAACTTTTTCAACGCCAGGAGGGGTTGAAGTAAACTCAAAATCTTGAATTAGTTTAAGTGAATAAACATGGCCATTTTGTACTTTTTCAATGCGTTTTTTTAGGGTGTAAACTCTGCCTTCTTGGTCTTTTTGGTCTTTGTATTCTTTGCGGTAGTCAACTAGGCTGCCAAGTGCTTTAAAGAAGTTTTCCAAAGTTGTGTAGTAAACTTCTTTTTCAACTTCAACAGCCTTTAAGGGTTTAACTCCTAGTTTTTTATTTTTAGAAGTGTGTCTAATGTCTTTTTCTTGAGTTGAATTTGGAGAAAAGCCGGGAGTTGCTGGATTTTTTTCAACTCCAGATAAATCTACTTTAGACTTAGGTTCTTTTGCTTCCTCTAAGTCGCTTTTACCTTCTCCTTCTGGGTCTTCTGGAATTTCGGCAGTAGCGCCAGGATCTGGCTTGGTTTGTTTTTGAATTACTGGATATAGGTTTTTGTTTTCTTTTTTGGCCTCAAGCGGAGAAAGCGGAGTAGTGCCGCCTTTTTGGTTAGTCCAACCAATAAGTTTCTCGTCGCTTGCAAGTTTTAGTTGAGAGTCTGAAAAACCTTGGTAGATTTGTTCACCGACTTTATACTCAATTGCTTCAATTAAATCGCCTGTTTTGTCAAAGAAGTTGATAGTGATTTTTTTAGTTGGGCCTTGATTTTCTTTTTGGCGGTAGGCAGGATACAAGTTTTTGTTTTCTTTAGTGGCTTTCAAATCAGGAACAGCAGCCTCTCCTTTAAAAGGAGTCCATCCTAAAAACTCTTCGTCTTGACCAAGTCCAAGTTGTTTTTCAGAAAAAGTTTTTGAAATACTTTGGCCAATGTCGTGTTCAATGGCTTCAATTAAGTTACCTTTTTTGTCAAAGAAGTTAATAGTAATTTTTTTAACATTTTCTTTTAAACGGTAAACTGGATACAAACTTTGGTTTTCTTGAGTAGCCTTAATTGAATCTAAAGCAGTTTGACTGTTTTTTGAATTGCTCCAACCAACAAACTCTTCATCTTGAGATAAACCAAGTTGCTCACGAGTAAACGCTTTTTGAATTGTTTCGTTTTCGGTGTACTCAACTTTTTGAATTAGCGCACCACTTTTACTAAAGAAACTAACTTCTAGTTTTTTAACTTTATCAAGTGCTGGAACTGTAAAGTCAAATGAAACTGTTTTGCCACGTTCATTTTTGGCAATCAGTTCATATTTTTGGTCAATTTCGTTTCTGACAATTTTAACAGTAGCCCCAGAAATCTCAGATGCACCTTTTTCATTCTTTTTAGGAATGTATTTAAGAGACCATTTGATTTTTACACCCTGAATTTCTTGTGGTAAATTAAAACTTGACTTAACTACTTTATTTTTACCAAAAGGTGCCTCCATTCCGAGAAACGCTTTGTCTTTTGGGTTAACACAAGAGGCAAGTGTAAAAATAAAGGTAAATAGCATAATTAGCGATAAGATTTTTTTCATTTTTGCTCCTTTACGAACTAATTTAATTATAGTTATTTTATAAGTAAAATAAAAGTTTTTTAAACCGATTAAGCCATATTTAATTTAATATTTTTGCTATTAAAAACTTGCTTAAAATGTTTGGTACATATGTTAATCTAACAATATTAAACACAATTTATTCTTTTCTCGCTAAATGAAAATTTAATACGACAAATTTACAATTATGGCGAGAATAACCTCGCCATAATTGACTTATGTAAGCCAAATATGGTAAAATGGCTATGAAAAAATGGTACACGATGAGAAAGTTTAACTATCTAAAACTGATTGAGTTATCTTTACCAGCAAGAATTCACGATATTATTAAGGAAGTTATAACCGATATAACTATATAAAACTGCACGTTTTGTAATTTTAATCTAAATTCCATTATCTTTTTCTAAAATAATAGTCTTTACTAAATAAATATTTCTAAAATTCAAGGTATAACCCTAAACTTTCAACCTTTTATGACACTAACTATAAATAACGCTTATTTACGCTTA
>CAUUBG010000085.1:0-2748 GCA_963543345.1 uncultured Acholeplasmataceae bacterium
CAAAATAAGTCTGTTTGAAAAAAGCAATTTAGGCTTTAATTTCATTAACTAAGTCAACAGAGACAGTAAAGTCAGTAGAACGTCCAAACGCTAAAATTGAAACCACAAGTTCTTTCTTTTCGTCGTCAGCAGAAAGCACAACACCTTGTTGGCCGGCCATAGAACCGTCTATAATTTGAACTTGTTTGCCAACTAAATGTTGGTAAGTTTCTTTGGCGATTAGTCCTTGTTTTTCCAAAATCGGCTTCATTTCATGTTCAGGCACAGGAACTGGTTTTTTACCTTTTCCCCCAGATCCTAAAATTCCAGAAACATTTGGGGTGTTTCTGACAACAAACCAAGCGTAGTCGCTAACTATCATTTCAACAAACACGTAGCCTGGATAAATTTGGACAACTACTTCTTTTTCAGTCCCATCTGCTTTCTTTTCAATGCGTTTTTCTTCAGGAACTAGTACATTAAAAATATATTCTTGTACGCCAAGACTGTCAATTCGGCGCTCTAAGTCTTCTTTTACCTTGTTTTCAAGGTTTGGAAAAGTTTGGACAATATACCAGCGTCTTTGAGTTTCAGATTTTCTTATCATTGTTTGATTTTACCAGTAATTTCTTTAATGATTTGAGTAGTTACAAAGTCATATAAGAACAAAGTTAGCGCAAAAATTATAATAAAGATAAAAGTGCGAACTGCATAGTCAAAGTATTTAGAACCGTGAGACCAAGAAATTTTTTTAATCTCAGGAAAAGCAGCAAAGAAATAAGGAAATGCCACTAAAAAGATACAAAGAATACACAAAGCCAGCAGTACACTTGCAAAAATTGTGCCGTTTGAACCAGAGCCAAGTACAGGAATTGATGAAGAAATAGTGATAGTTTTAGTGATAATCATTAAAGAAACTGCACTACCAAAAATAGCAACAATTCCTAAAAATAGGTTCTCCCAACGGTATTCAGTTTTTAAAACTTGCAATAAACGAGATTTTTTTTCAACATTTTTTTCTTTTAATGCCATAAATTACACCTCAATTAAAAAATTGTGTTTTTTTGAGAAACATTTAATACCCACTTATTATATAGTAAGGTAAATTAAATACCAAGTAATTTAAAAATTTGTTTGGTTTTAAAAGCTATTTTTACCAGAAAAAAAGTTTCCTAAAGTCAAAAAATTAAGTAATTGCACGAAAGAAGATGCAAAATTACACCAAAATTTTCGTATCATTTGCACCTAACAAAATTTAAGACGTTTAAAAACGTCAAAAGCATATTTATATCCGCAGTTTTGTGCAAAAACGCAGAAAATTGCAAATGCATTCTTAATGTTCTTCTGCCTCAACAAAATTAGTAGTTTCTATTAGTTTTTCTTGGTTGGAAAGACTGTTGATTTCCATAAATTTTTTAACAATTTTATTTTGCGTGATATTTAAATCTTTAATCGCTTCTTCTTCTTTTTTTAAGGCATTGACAAACTCTAGCCATCTATTATTAAAGCGTTCAAACTCAGTTTTTAAACCGGTAAGTTTCGTCAAAATTGGTTTCAAGTTTTCTTGAATTTCAATTTGTTTGTTTATCTTAAAAATTACTTGAATGACTATAAAAAGAGTAGACGGTGAAACTATGTAAACTTTCTTTTTCTTTGCAAGATCTAGTACCGTTTGAAACTCAAAGGAGTGTAGTGCAATAAAAACGGCTTCTGCTGGAATAAACATAATAGCAAAATCTGCAGTCTCACCTTTAATAATATATTTTTCAGAAATCTCTTTAATTTGTTTCACGCAGTCACTTGAAAATAATTTCTTAGCGCTTTCTCTTTCATGCGGGGTCTTAGCATTTAACATTGCACGATAGTTGTCAAGCGGAAATTTTGAGTCAATTGGAATGACACCGATTTCTTTAGGTGCAGTCAAAAGTCCATCTACTGTGGTGTTATTAGAAAGTTTACATTGTCTTTTAAAAAGTGAATTTTTACTTTCGCCTAATACCGAGTCAAACATAGCCTCAAGTTGAAATTCTCCCAAGCTACCACGTGCTTTTTTGTCAGTCATCACACGGTTAAATTCATCCATCGTTTCTTTAATGTCTGCAATTTGTGTTTGTGCACTGTCTATTTTGGTTAATCTCTCGGTGACATCTTGAATGGTTTTTTCAGTTTTCCCAGAAATTTTCTCTATGCCATCGCTAATAGTTTTTGCTTGATTTTCTTTAAATGAAGTAAAGGAATTTGTTTTTTCTTCTTTAAGTGATTTGATTTTGTCAACTGATTGGTTGTATTCTTGAAGCTCTTTTATTCTATTTTCACTTTGTGTTTTTTCAAAATCACGTAGTTTTTCAGTAATTATGTTTTTAACAACTTCAGTTGAGTTTAAAAGAGTTTTGTCTAAAAGCGCAAGATTTGAAATGTCTGTTCCGTTAATTGATTTTGTTTTGCTTTTCTTAAACAAGTAAATAAACAAAACAGGCATAATAATGATTAAAATTACGACTAGTGCAACTAAAATAAACAATAAAATTCTTTCAGACATTAGTAATCTCCTTTTTAAAATGAATGAATATTTTTCTTCCAAAACTATCATAGTATTTTTTTAATTAAAAGTCTAAATTTATTATTTTTTAAATGAAAAATACCTAAAATAAGCAATATAAAAATAAAATTAAAGATATACATAAAAAATCTGGAACGCTTTAAGCTAAAAATTACGATTTTTACCTAATTTAATCGGTTTTTACACAAATTTTGTAATTTTTAAAACCA
>CAUUBG010000086.1:0-2661 GCA_963543345.1 uncultured Acholeplasmataceae bacterium
TTTCATTGTGCTTCCCATAGTGTAGGACTCATTATTTCTTTTATCTATGATTTTCGGCTTCCTGGAATTTTTCAAAACCAAAAACAAAAAACTCAAGTCATTGAACAGGTTCTAAATACTAAAACAAAATTTACAACTTTAGACCCAAAAGCAAACGGCATTGACATTCTTTTTAAAACTCCACCATTTTATATTTCTGAATTTTTAGGTTGGTTTTATATTGACCCAAACTGAAACCGTATTGATTTAAAGGCGGGCCAAGAATACGACATTCCTAAGTTTGTAAAAAGCCAACTTAATTTATTTGCAAACTTTAAAAGCGAAATAGACAATAAAAAAATTGGTGAAGAACTTAACAAAAAAGGCTATGTTGCAGTTTCTTATTTTGATGAACAACAACTTGTATTTTTTGATATCTTAAAAAAAGGAGAACCGCTTAAAAACCACATTTTCCAAAAACCAGGTTATTTTTTTGAAGGTTGGTATAAAGACCCTGATTTAA
Organism: uncultured Acholeplasmataceae bacterium; assembly: GCA_963543345.1. Lineage (GTDB taxonomy): Bacteria > Bacillota_I > Bacilli_A > Acholeplasmatales > Acholeplasmataceae > CALISC01. Next base: position 503 of record CAUUBG010000086.1, read on the forward strand.
CTAAGAAAGTAGATTTCACTAAGGCAACTGCAGACGAAAATATTTCACTTTACTTAAAATCAGTTAAACAGACACAACCTACTCAACCTAAACCACAAACTCACACAGTTAACTTTATTACTCCTGCAAACGCAAACCGTTTGCTTCCTTTAACTGTGCAAAGTGGTTCTAAACTTCATTCTAACTACTTAATTCCTTCAATTGTCACAGCACTTGACGCAAATGGTGATTTACTTGAACTGGATTACTGGAATTTAGTAGATCCGATTACTGGCGCTAAAACTAAGTTTGACATCAACACCTCAATTACTGAAGACATTACTTTAGAAGCAGTAATGCGAAAAAAAGTATTTTCAACTACAACCTACCGTATCAAACGTTTTTATGAGACTACTGATAAAAACCAAAGTTTCTTTGAAGATACAACTAAAGAAGAAATAATTTACGGACAAAAACCAAATGAAGAGGTTGAGTTACCAGCAGACAAGACAGCAGCCCCTGAAGGTTTTACTTTGTCTCCAGATACTATAGTTAAAAAAACCATTAAAGAAGGCGGCAGCACTGTATTTGAATTGCGATATCTACGCCGTCGTTATAGTGTTAACTTTGAAGTTAACTACAACGGAAATTACTTTAAAGGAAAGGCAAGCGAAGAGCCTGAGCAAATTGTTAAGCATGACGCCAATGCACATAAACCAGCAAACACTCCTTCAATTGAAGAAGTGGGACATGAGTATACTTTTAAGCATTGGCAATTAAAAGACGAAATGGGTGGTAGTTACCGCGAAGTTTCTCCTTTTGACTTTAAAAACACCAAAATCACAAAAACCATTACTTTAGTTGCTTATTTTGAAAGAAAGGCAGTATCTGCTAACTATACAATTAAACACGTGCTAGAAGGGGTTGACCAAACACCACAAGAAACTATTTCTGAAACTAAATCAGCCTTAGTTGGACAAAAAGTATCAATTACCGAACACAATCTTCTTACTCAGTTTGAGCAGGGCTTTGACGTGGCTCCGTAGTTTGGAGAACACATGATTAAAAAATGCAACTTTACAGTTTTTACATTAAGATACTTAAGAAAAAGATTTAAAGTTGACTTTAGCTACAACTCAGGTATTTTTGCAGGTCAAGAAAAAAAAGTTGTTGACTATCTATTTGGCCAAACTTTGAAAGACACAGACCATCCAACTAAAACAGATCCACAAAACTTAAGAACTTACACTTTTGTTGGTTGGAAAGACATAGCAACTGGTTCTATTGTTGATTTTGGTCAAAACATCAAAGTAGACAAAGACATCTACCTAAAGGCTATTTGGACTGAAGAGACTAAAACTAAGCCAGTGTATTTAAAAACTATTTGGGAAGGTTTAAACGGTCTGCCTGATGAAATTATTGAAACCAAAATTCAAAAAGAAAGAGTAATTGGACAATTTGCACAAATTACAGATGCAGATATTCAAGCCACAATTTCAGAAATTTTAGCCAAACACCTTCACCCTAACCACGAAAACACCCCGCACATTCCCTATTCTGTGACTTCAGTTGAAGTTACTTTAACTCAAGATAAACAATTTTTAAAAGTTTATTTTAAAGCCAAAACTTACACAGTTAACTTCGATTACACCGATTTAGATCCACAATCTGTGGCAGGTGAACTTTTCAATACCTTAACATTTAAGTACGGCGAAAAAATTCCTACTGCTTTACTTCAAAAAATGCAAAGAGTTTTAAAAAGAGATAATCTAATTAAAGACTATGTTTTTGAAAAACTAATAGATTCAGAAACTGGACAAGAAATCGATCCTAATTTTGCTTACAACAAAAACTTAACAATTAAACCAGTTTTCAAGGAATCAGAAATTACGGTATCTGTAACTCCAAAAGTTCACGTTAACGACTCAGATAAAGCAGAAGTGAGTGAATGGCCAGCACTGAATTTTAAAGCAGGACAAAAATTCACTTTTACTCCGACACAAATTAAAAAAGGTTGGAAATTTTTGGGTTGGACTACAAAACCAGGTAACGGTGTTGAAGAAATAATCGTTAACCGTTTAACAAAAGAAGTTTATGCAGTTTTTGCACCAGGTGAAACTACTTACACAATTAAACACATTTTTGCTGGAATTGCTGGACAAATTGATGAGCGTATTGTT
>CAUUBG010000087.1:0-2580 GCA_963543345.1 uncultured Acholeplasmataceae bacterium
AATCGTGGTGCATCAAAACACACTCAATTAAAGCGCCATCTGCAAGAGCATATAGAAACTTTTCAGTCCCATCTTTGGATTTGTTTTGAATTACTAAGGTAGGCAAAGTTATTTCAAAGTTCTCATCCAAAAAAGCAATGAAGTCTTTTGGAAGATTTCTCATCTCTTGAAAAGACTTTTTTTCTTTTGCATACAGCCAGTTAAAAATTTGTTCTGCTTTAAATTTTTTATATCCTTTTTCTACCAGATAATCTGTTAACTGGGCGAAATTGTAGGAATATATTTGTTCTTTCAACGGAGTGTTACCTTCAGCTCAAAAGCCAGACGGTTTAAAATTGACTTAATGGTTTTTTCAATATCTTGCATCTCAATTTGTTTTTCGGTATTTTCAAACACTAAATGAAAAGCATATGACACAAGGTTAGGAGTTTCGGGATTTTTAAAGATATCAAATAAAGTGATTTCTTTTAAGGTTTTGCGTGCAGTTTGTTTAATTAAAGTAACTATTTTTTGATAAGAAGTGTCAACGCTTGCAACTAGCGCCAAGTCTCTTTCAACCCTAGGGAAAGCAGAAATGCGCTCATATTTTGGAGTTTCTTTGGTTAGTTTAAGTAATTCTAAGTTTAAATTAAACACTATAGTTTTCTTTTTATTAAACTCAATTTCACCAATATATCCAATAATTTTGTCTTGATATAAAATATTCGCCTGTCTGTAAGGATGCAAGAACTCATAAGTTGAAACTGCGTAACTAGGCGAAATACCAAAATTATAAAGCAGTTTATTTAAGAAAGATTTAACTAAGTAAAAGTCAACTTTCTTGTTTTCTTCTACTAAATTAGAGTATGCAAAATTGCTGCTAATAATTGCTGCACAGTGAAGTTCTTCTGTGAACCCATTGAAAATTTTGCCAACTTCAAAGATGTTAAAATTATCAACTTTGCGGTTTAAATTATATTGAAAACTTTTTTTAAGTCCTGCAAGTAAGTTTGTGCGCAATACTAAATGGTTTTCAGTAATTGGATTTCTAACTTTAACTTTTTCAGAAACTAAAGAAAATTCTGAGTCTTCTTTTTCAGAAAGTAGAGTATAGTTGATGTTTTCCAAAAAACCAAGCGGAACTAACTCTTGTCTAATTTTTTCAGCAACTTTGAAGTTAATGTGTTGGTTTGCTACACCTAATTGAATAAGTGGTTTTGGTTTAATTGAGTTCAGACCATTAACTCTAATGACGTTGTCAATTGCGTCTAACTCTGTTTCTTTTTCAAAAACATGTGGTCTTTGAGAAAGAGTGTATAAATTGTCTTCAAGAGCCTTTCTAGGCGAATATCCAAGTTTTGAAAGAGTTTCAATAACCACTTTTTCTTTGTATGTATGTCCGCTTATTTTCTTTAATTTTTTAAAGTTAAACTCAAAAGTATGTTTTGGTAATTTAGTAATACCTGAGTATACTTGATTAGAAATTTCGGCATCTGCATATTTTTTAAGCAGTTCGATTAAAAGCAGATATCCCTTTTGAAATAATTCAAATGATACACCTTTTGAAAAACGGTCTGACGCTTCTGTTTTCAAACTTAAACGCTTTTGAGTTTCAAACACAGTAGTGTTTGAAAAAATCGCATTTTCAATAATTACATCAGTTGTGTGCTCAGTGATTTTGCTATCTTCAGAGCCGATAATTCCGGCAAGCGCAATTGTTTTATTGCTGTCTTTAATAACTAAGTCTCCAGTATTTAGACCATACTTGTTTCCGTCAAGTGCAGTAAAGGTTTCCGGTTTTGAAAGAGCCTCAACTGAAACTTTATTTCCAACAACGCACTTTGTGTCAAAAATATGGTTAGGAGTACCGAGTAGATACATCACATAATTAGAGATATCTACAATATTGTTTTTAGGTTCAATTCCTTGCTTGATTAACTCTGCTTGAATAAACCAAGGAGATGTTTTAACCACTACTTTAGCCTGAGTAAGCGCGTAGGCAGGCGCTAAAGTATTATCTACCTTAGTTTCATATTGATTCTTAAAATCAGGTTTTATACTCTGTGGTGTTTCAAAAATAAAGTTATTTCCAGTAACTGCACAAAGGTCTTTTGCAAATCCATAGTAAGAAAGCAGATCACCTCTGTCTGGAGTCAGTTCTAAGTTATAAACATTGTCTGCGAACATTAAAGCGCTGGCTGCGCATTCTCCTGGTTTGACAATATTAGTAAACACGTATATACCGTCTTTATATTCATTTGGAATATTTTTCAAACCAAGTTCACTAAGAGAACAAATCATACCATTAGACTGAACTCCTCGAACTTTTGCTGCCTTGATTTGAAAATCGCCAGGAAGTGTAGTACCTACTTTGGCAACAATGACATTTTGTCCTTTAGCAATATTTTTAGCACCACATACTATATCTAGCACTTTAGTTCCAACATCTACTGTGGTAATGTGTAGATGATCAGAATCGGGATGGGCTTCGCATGTCAAAACATGACCACATACCAAAGTAGGCTGAGCAAGCGAACTTATAACTTGTTCTGCCTCACAAATATATCCATTAATAATTTTGCCAAGATCTTGGTTTTTATT
>CAUUBG010000088.1:0-2575 GCA_963543345.1 uncultured Acholeplasmataceae bacterium
ATCTTGCTTTTGATTGTATTCGTATTCTGCATGCGCAGATAAATTATTTAAAGTGATTTTAAAGTTTTTAATTGTGCTGTCTTCGTTGTATTCAGTTAAAGAAACTACCCCAAGTGCGTTGACCGCTTTGATGATTCTGCCTAAACTGTCGTATTCAAAAGTTTTTTTGTTTTGCAGTTCGTCTATTTCCCCGACTAACATTCTGCCGTCTTTAGTCCAGCTTTTTTCAACTTTTAAAATGTTTTTGCCGTCGGCAGAAGAAACTGTTGTAGACAATAGATTAGATTTGTGAAAATCACAGTATACGTTTTCTAAAAATACGCCATAGGGATATTTAACATATGCAACGTTACCTTCTTTGTTGTAGTAGTATTTAGTAGCGGCTCCTTCTGGTCCGGTGACACTTTCTGGAAAATTATTTGCGTTGTGTTTAACTTGCACGCCAATAGAGCCACTTGAAATATCTTTAGGGTTTCCAGACTTGTCGTATTCATAAAAAGCACCAAATGCTTTTTTGAATACTTGAATTCCGCCAATTTCAATTGAAGCTTTTCCTGAAAATAATACACTTAATTGAATTGAATCAAAGGTTTTAGTGGCAGAAACTCCTAAAGTCATTAAGTCAAAGTTGCTGTCTACTTTTTCTTTCTTAAATACATCGCTGTCTTCGCCACCTGCGGTCACTCTTACTTCAACCTTTGATTTATTTGTTTTTGGAGTTTTTTGTCTACCCCAAATTGCAACAAAAATTTCGTCAGTGGCGATGCCACTAACCGGAATATTAAAAGTTAAACTACCGCCGTTTCCGGTAGCTTTTGCAAGATAAACACTTTCTTTTAAGAAATTTTTAAAAAAACCAGGTTTTAAATCTACTTTTTGAACATCAACTCCGCTTTTGGCAAAATCGGCAACAGTAGACTTAAATAAATTATTTTTTTGGTCTAAAACAGAAATAGGCGTGCTTTTGGAAAGCAGTTGTTTAGTTTCGTGGCTGTATTCAGTTTCAACTGCGTTCATTTGACTGTCAAATTCAAAAAGCGGGAAGTCTTTATCGTCAAAAAACACATAACTTTGCTCTGGTTTTGCGGGGTTTGCTAAATTAGTTATAGTTGTTTTTATGTCTTCGTATATTATTGTATTTTTGTTTCTTTCAGTTAATGAATCTCCAAAAACTTCAGCAAATTCAACTACTTTGTCGTCTGCAAATCTGTAAACAAGACCTCGTTTTGAAATCGCGTTAAAAAGTGTGATTTGGTTATCGTGGTAAATAATTTTTAACTCAGAAATTATTGTGTTGTTTTGCTTGTGTGTTACTTTTGTTAACTTGCTGTTTTCATACTCAAGCGTTGCAAAATAAACTTTTTTGTCGTCTTGAAGGTAAGCAACTTCAGAAATAAACTCGCTAGTTTTTTTAAAAACTATTTTGCTGCCGTGTGGATTTACAATTCTTTTTTCAACGTCTACAAAATCAAATGAAAGTGTCTCACCATTTATGCCTTCCATTTTGCTTGGGTAGTTAACACTAATCGGTTCTTCAAAAATTGTTTTATTTCCGTATTTATCTTTAATTTCAAAACCTGACTTTAAAAGATATTCATCGGAAAAGTTATGTACTTCTGTTTGAGTCTCTGGATTTTTAAAATCAGGTTTCGAGTAATCATCTACAGAACCATCTGCGTTAAATACAGAAATTTTGCCTTCAGTACTTTGAATTTTAGTAAAATAATTTAGTTTAAAACCCTTGCCGAAAAACTCTTTTTCATTTTTGTTTTGGTGGTTATATATTAAACTCGTTTTAATTGGACCAATGCCAACATTTTCAATTAAAGGAATAATGATATGGAAATTAGCGTCGTTCTTGTTGATGTTGACATTAGTTTTTACTAAACTACCAAGAGAATGAGTTAAAAATTTACAGTAATTTTTAAGTCCTTTGTTTGCCATTTTTACTCCTTTTTTAAAACACCTTTGTACAGTTATTTATTTCTTTTAGTAAGTTTTCAGCTAAATACGGTCCAACTTCAATCAAATCAACAAATCTTTTGAATTTATCAAAATAAAGTTGCTTTATGGTTTCTTTAAATTTCTGCTTACTTTCTTTAGTAATATCTAAAGAAAACTCAGCAAGCAAATCAATATCTGAGTCTAGTCTTTCGGTGCCTTGTGCAAAAGAACCAAAGATATACAAATGTTTAACTCCAAATTGATTAAGCAAAACTTTATCATTCAACAAGGTTTGAAAGATTTCTTTAAAAGTTAGTTTTTTTAAATTTTGATAATAAGATTTGTCTTGTCTTTTACTTTCGTGAATAAATTTAGTAATACAGCAAACTAAATTATTTGAACTATTTAAAATATATAGCTCACTTAGTTCTTTTAATACTGTTTCATTAAAAACTAACACAGGAATGCCGACTTTTATTAATGAAAAGTTTAAAAACATCAAACTAATCAAAAATCTATATTCGCTATCTAATTCCACCATCGTTTGAAAAGCCCTGTGTGAAAAAATAATTGAGTTTTCCAGTGAATTTTCAACACAAGTCTTGAAAAATAAATCCGTTAATCTTGTAAT
>CAUUBG010000089.1:0-2539 GCA_963543345.1 uncultured Acholeplasmataceae bacterium
GCGTAAATAAGCGTTATTTATAGTTAGTGTCATAAAAGGTTGAAAGTTTAGGTTATAATCATTTAAGTTTTGCAATTTCTAAGTTTTAAAAATAATTCGCTGAAAAATAGGCTAAAACATATCGCGTTTAGCCTTTTTTATTTTGCCTTAAGTAAGCAAAAATAAAATCGCTTAAAAATCGTAAAACCTGATTTATTGGCTTAACAAGAGCATTAAAATGAAAAAATCAATAGTTTTCGCTTTTTTAATTTTTATTAAAAAAATGCCGAATATTGTATATCATTTATTACTATTTATATTGAATAAACTATAAAAAAATATCACTAAAACTGATAACCATATACGACTAAATCCACTTGTTAAGCCGTTTTTTTTTTTTTTTGGTTTCAATTACAAATTTTAATTAATTTCCTTCATATATAATTTTTTCAAGTGATTTTTTGCAAGTATAAAAAAGCCTCTCGGCTTACATACAAAAGCACATTTATGAACAATACAACTAACCGAAAAAAATCAATATATTTAAAAACAGCAATCAGCTTGCTTATCACTGCAGCAATTGCCATATTTTTAATTTTGTTATTTTTACATCCAACTGTTTATCTTTCAAAACAAAGTGGCTTTCCAAAAAACGAAGCCGTCGCTTACGAGAATGGTAAGATTAGATTTGTTGTGCCAGAAAGTGCAGACATCATCAACCACACACAAATCCCTATCAAGATGAATTGGTTTACAACCAACCGCCTAGGTTCGGTTGTCAGTGTTCAACCCAAAAAAGGAAAAGCACTGGCTCTTGATTTCACCAATCTTAAACACGGCGAGGTGATTTTTGAGATAACTGTTAAAAACCTTTTTGGAATTAAAACTAAATACGACGTTATTATTGACTACTCAAATTACCTGCGCATCTTTTTTGAAAAGAACCATTTAGGTCAAACCAGAAAACCAATAGTTCTGCCTTACTATAAACTAGACCACGAGTTTAGACATATCAAAGAAGAACTTTATAAACTAGAGAGTTTTTATCGTTTTGATAAAGACGGCAAAACAGAAAAAGACCCAGTTTCAAAAAGTTTAGTATTTTCTAAAAACGAGGCGAAAGGCCACGCTTTCTTAGTTAACACAACTAATGAAATTATTGTTAACTACGACTTTGTGCTATCTGGTATTTTTGAAAACAATATCCAAAAAACTTTTATTTTAGAAAGAATTTCGCGCTCTCAAAAAACTCTTAAAACTCTAAATCCAAAGGACAAAGGCTTGAAACTTAAGTTCAATCAAGCACCTTTCTACGTTACTGAGTTTTTAGGTTGGTTTTACTACGATGAAACTGGCAACCGTGTTAACGTCGGAATTGGTGAAGAAATTACAATTCCTAGTTGGGTTAAAGGAGAATTTAAGTTAACCGCTAGATATAAATACGAAATTTCAAACCAAGCAGGCAATGATATCAATAAAATGGGATATGTTGCGATTTCTTATTTTGATGGACCTGAAAGAATTTACTTTGCAATTATCAAAAAAGGAACTCCTGTTGAAAATTTCAAACCAAACAAACCAGGATATGAAATTTTGGGGTGGTATACAGACGAGGCTTTAACTAAAAAGTATGACTTTACTGCTGGCAACAACATAGCCAACAAAAACATGTCTCTATACCTTAAATCAAGAAGAACATCTACTTATGTTCCGCACGACCACAAGATAACTTTCATTACTCCTGCTTATGCTAATCAACTCGTGCCAGTTTACACAATGCATGGTGATAAACTTGATTTAAACTACTCGCTACCTTCAATGGTCACAGGATATGAAAACGGTCAGTTTACAGAACTTGACTACTGGACTGTAGTAGATCCTGTTTCTGGCAAAGACACCGGTAAACGCTTTGACTTCAATACCCCAATTACTAGTGACTTAACGCTAAAGGCTCACATGCGTGAAATTAAACTTCCAACTCCAGACAGAGATGTTAAGTTTAGAGTGATTGACAGTATTGACGGAAAAGTAGTTTTTGAAAAAACTTTGACCTTAAAAGACAACAAAATTCAAGATAAAGACAAAGCAGAAATTAACGCAGTGCTTGCTCAAAAACTTGCTGAAAAAAACCATCTTTTGGGTAAATTTACCTTCAGAGACTGGTATTTAAACGCAGATATAAATAAGAAATTCAACATCAACGACACTGTAGAGCCAGGAATTTCTGAACTTAACGTTTTTGGACTTTATAATTTTGCGTCGTCTTCAGATATTCCAGATCCTAATAACCCAGGTCAGCCAAAACCACTTGACCCAAGTTTAATTAAAGTTACTTTCCTTTCAGAGACAACTTCTGTCTTGTCTGTTCAAACTAGTCCAAAAAACCAAACATTTAAAGGAACTTTACCTGAAGTTTCAAAAGCAGGCTACCGTTTTAAATACTGGGCTTACTTTAAGGACGGCGAAATTAAAGGCCAATTCGGCTTAAACGATGTGTTGACTGAAAACACCACACTTTACCCAATTTTTGAAAAAAACACAAATACCCCGCTTCCAAACA
>CAUUBG010000090.1:0-2524 GCA_963543345.1 uncultured Acholeplasmataceae bacterium
CAATATTGAAGTTATATATAACGCAAAAATTAAAAAAATTTTGGATGAAAACAACACTCTTAAAGGAATTAACTTTGATGTCTTTGACCAAAATCAGTCAGTTTTTATAGATGGTATTTTTATTTTTATCGGTCAAGTTCCTGAGTCTGCACTGCTTGACACAGAACTGGAAAAGGAATGGGGATACTATTTAGTAAATGAAGACCTGTCTACTTCTATTCCGGGTATTTTTGTAGCAGGAGACGTTAGAAAAAAAGCAGTTAGACAAGTAATTACAGCCGCTGCTGACGGTGGCATTGCAGTTTCTGCAATTGCTAAATACTTAAAAAACCATGGCTAATTCTAGCCAACTATTGGCAGATGAATTAAAAAAACTTGGAGTTTCTTTTTCTAAGTACTGCAAGCAGGCGGTTTTTGCCTGCATTTTAAAACTGCCTTTGTCGGAGTTAAAACAGTTTTTATGGTTGGCGCTTTACTTAAAAAAACCAGTAAGTCAAGATAGTGAGTTTTATGTGTTTAAAATGCCTTATGAACTGCTTGAACTATACGACTCTGCTTTTAAAGACCTTAAAGTTAAAGCAGTTGTTAACTATGGCTCTAAAAAGTTAGTTTTTTCGTATCCTGATTTTTTGGAAATTGAACCAGAAATTAAATCAGTAGTCGAAGAGATATCTAAACCTTTGTTTTTTAAAACTCTATTTTTAATACTTGGTTCAATTAACTCACCAAGTTCTGCAAACTATCACCTGGAGTTTAAATTCAAAAACATAAATTCTTGTTTTTTTGTCCAAAAAATCCTACTTAAATATAATTTAGACGCCAGAATTTCCAAACGTTTGGACCATTTTTTGTTATACATTAAGTCGTTTGACCAAATTGTTGATTTTTTAAATCACTCAGAACTAAACAAAATTGCAGAACGCTACACTAACTGTAAAATTGATCGAGAAATGGCAACTGCTTTGCGCCGCCGAGTGAATTGTGAAACTGCCAACATTAAAAAAACTTCGGAAGTCGCTGCTAAACAAATTAATCAAATTAATTTTATTTTTGCAAACCTAGAAACCGAACTTGACCCTGAACTGGAAAGAGTCATGAAATTAAGATTAAAACATCCATATAGTTCGCTTTCTGAACTTAAGTCAATTTACATTTCTACCTTTAAAAAACAAATAAATCGGGCGCATTTAAGCAACAAGTTTATCAAGGTGAAAAACCTTTACGATAGGTTAAAAAGGCACTAAATTATGCTAAAATGTCTTTGGAGAATAAAATGAAAAAAGAACTACAAACCAGGCTAAATTTAATTAAATCTATCTATCTTTATAACTTAGGACTTGAAAATAATTTAGTGTTAACAGACGAAGAAAAAGAGATTTTTCTGCTTTTTTTAACTAAAGTAAAAGAAATTGACGTAACAATTTCTCACGCTTTAATTGGTTATAGTTTAGACAGACTTTCTAATTTAGATAAAGCAATCATTGAGTACTCTGTTTTTGAAATGCAAGAACTAAAAACCCCTATGCCAGTTGCGATCAATGAAGCGGTTGAAATTACTAAGTTGTTTTCAGATTTAGATGACGAAAAACAACACAAGTTCACCAATAAGCTTTTGCAAAATATCGTTGCTAATTTAAAATGACTGGAGCAGAATTTCAAAATAATACAGATAAAAACGTTATTGAAGTAGACTTTTTTAGCCAAAATATCGCAGATTTAGTTAAACATAATTTTGGCTATAGTCATTTTTTTGTGTTGGGTGAAGTTAAAGCAACTTACTCAGAATACGAGGCTAAAAACCCCAAAAGTCACCTTTACTTTAACTTAGTTGGCAAAGAAAGCACACTAAGATGTGCAATTTGGCAAAGTACTGCAAGTAAACTAGATTTCATTCCCTACACTGGTATGCAGGTGATTGTTGACATCACTATTTCTTACTACCAAAAAGGTGGTGCAATAACCGCTACAGTATGGCAGGTTTATGACTACGGCGAGGGTAAAAAGAAAAGAGAAAAAGAAAAACTAATTAAAGAACTCAAGGCCCTTGGGTATTTTGAAAAAGAAAGAAAACGAAAAATTCCCGAAAACCCAGCGGTAGTCGGGATTGTAACCTCGGCTACAGGTGCAGCACTTAGAGACATTAAAGAAAACGCATATAAACGTTTCCCTTTAATTGATTTTATTGTTTACAACACCTTAGTACAAGGTGAAAACGCAGCAATTGAAATTAAAAAAGCGATAGAACGCGCAAACTTAGAAAACAAAGCAGAAGTCTTAATTGTTGGACGTGGCGGTGGTGCTAAAGAAGACCTTGAGGCTTTTGACACAAAAGAAGTTGCAGATGCTATATATTTTTCTAAAATTCCGGTAATTTCTGCAGTAGGACACGAAAGAGATGTCTCCATTTCTGACTACGTTGCGGACGTTTCTGCCTCTACTCCAACAGACGCCGCTGCAATAATTACTCAAATTACAACTCTCGATTTTCAAAACAAGTTAGCAGAGTTTAGTCAAATAATTCTAA